>JBFIIN010000067.1:0-11998 GCA_041601225.1 Oceanococcus sp. | reverse complement strand
TGCCGGCGCCTGCTCGACCGCTCACCGCGCGTCCTCGCGCTGTTTGCGTCGGACCCTTTCCCGGACCGTCCTCCGCGACAGCTCCGGCTGGTCCTCGAGCGCTACAGGTTCACGGACCGGACGGAGCGGCGGGAGACGGGCGCCTGGTGGCGAACCGAGCACGTCGCCACGTCGAGGCCCATCCGGCCCTGAGACCGTCGCCTCGGAGTGGCCGGGGCTGGTTGATGCGGCGTTCGAAAAGGCGTATATGGAAACCACTCCCAGGTGTCGCAAGCGCCCGCGGCCTATCCCACCGGGTCGCGGATTCCGGGAGGTGACGCGTCTTGTCTGAAGCCGGCCTCTCCCCAGGGCCCCGGGCCGGCACGGTGGTCGGCCATTACGAGTTCGTGCGCAGGATCGGTTCGGGGGGCATGGGCGAGGTCTATCTGGCCCGACGCGCCGATGGCCAGTTCGAGCAGACCGCGGCGCTCAAGCTGATATCCATAGCCGCGGCCAGCCATACCGAACGTTTTCTCACCGAACGGCAAATTCTGGCGGCGCTGGAGCATCCCAACATCGCCCATTTGCTGGATGGCGGACTGGCCGACGACGGCCGGCCCTTCATGGCCATGGAGTTTGTCGAAGGTCCGCCCTTGCTCAGCTATTGCGACGAGCAGGCGCTGGACTTGCCGACGCGGCTGCGCCTGTTTCTGGCCGTCTGCGAAGCGGTGGCTTATGCCCATCAGAACCTGGTTGTCCATCGCGACATCAAGCCCAGCAATATCCGCATGGATGGCGCGGGTCGACCCAAGCTGCTGGACTTTGGCATTGCCCTGCTGCTGTCCGACGAAGGCGCCGGCGAGAACACCCAGGCGCTGGCCACACCGCGCTACGCCGCGCCGGAACAATTGAGCGGCGGACGGATCACCACCGCCACCGATGTGTATGGCCTGGGGGCCTTGCTGTACGCCTTGCTCACCGGCCATCCGCCATTGGACCTGGACGACCTGTCACTGCCGCAGGTGCTGGATCGGCTGCTGCACCGCGAGCCCACGCCGCTCAGCCGGGTTGAACTGGCGCCTGATCGCCCCTACCGGGCCGACGAGTTGGCCGGCGATCTGGAAGCCATTTGTGCCAAGGCATTGGCCAAGGAGCCCGCGCGCCGCTACCGCAGCGCCGAGGCCCTGGCTGAAGATCTGCATCGCCACCTTGCTGGATTGCCGGTCAGCGCCCGGGCGCCCACCTGGAGCTATCGCGCCGGTCGCCACCTGCGCCGTAACGTCTGGCTGGTGGCCAGCGCCAGCGGCCTGGTCCTGAGTCTGCTCGTCGGCCTGGCCGGCACGGCATGGCAAGCTCACCGGGCCAGCCTGGAACGCGATATCGCCCGTGCCGAAGCCGAACACCTCAACACCTTGCGCACCGCCGTCCTGCAGATGTTCAGTTCCGCCGCCGCCGATGCCGATGACGGCCCGCTGACCGCGCGCAAACTCTTTGCCAACAGTGCGGCCAAGGTTGATCAGGAATTCGGCAATGATCCGGCGACCCAGGGCGCCCTGCTCCAGATGCTCGGCGATCTGCATCTGGCGACGGAGGACTACGAAGCCGCCAGACCGCTGCTGGAGCGCGCCCTGGCTCTGCGCGAGCAAGGCTTGCAACCGGCCATACTTGCGCGGGTCCACCATGGTCTGGCCCATCTGGCCTTTCGCGATGGCAACGCCGCCAGTGCCCAGTCGCACTACGACGCGGCCGTCGGCTTTTGGCGCACCGCAGCGGACCGCTATCGGGCCGAACTGGTCTGGAGCTCAACGATCGCTTCGCAGCTGGCGCGCTCGCGCGGCGACAGCGAAGCAGCCATCGCGATCCTGGAACAGGCGGCGGCCGATGCCGATCTGGCCTGGGGCCATGAGCATCCCGAGACCGGGATCGTGTTGATTAACCTGGCCGTCGCTTATTACTACGCAAACCGCTTGCCTGATGCCTTGCAAGCCTGCGCGCAGGCCTGGGCGGTCTGGGAGGCGATCGGCCGCACCGACTCGCCCGACGCCCTCAATTTGCTGGCCAATTGGGGCTTGTTCGCGGTGCGTCACGGCGACCTGGACATCGGCGAACAGCGCCTGAGCCAGGCCCTGGACCTGCGCAGCCAGCTTTACGGTCCTTCAGCGGCCCTGGCCACGCTGATGAAAAATCTCGGCACTGTGCATATCCTCAATGGTCGCAGCGAAGATGGCCTGGCCTTGCTGGAACAGGCCCATGACATGGCCGACAAGTTCGCCGGCGCGGGCGGCCGCCTGCATGCCAGCGCCGCATACGCGCTGGGCTGGGCCTTGCAGAGCCTGGGCCAGACCCAGAGGGCTGCGGAAACTCTGCGCGCCGGCGTGGATGCGGTCGGAGAGCGTAGCAACCTGTGGACTCTCATGTGCCAGGCCCTGCTGGGCTGGGTCGAGCAGCAACTGGGCGCAACCGACGCTGTCGCCAGACTGGATAGCGCCATAGCCGCCTTGCTGGCCACGGGCGCGCCGGGAATTCCGCTGCGGGCCGATGCGCTTAGTTTCCGCGCCCAGGGCCGCGGGGCAGCCGGTGATCGCGCCGGCGCAATCGCGGATTTCCAGGAAGCGCTGGAGTTGAAGCGTCAGGCGCGCGGTGCGGATCACTACGAATTTCTGGAAATTCAGAGCCGCCTGGGACAGGCCCTGGCGCAAGATCATGAACGCGACGCGGGTATGGCCCTCATGGAGCAAGCGGCCGCTGCATTGACGCGGCGCCTGGGTGCACAACATCCGCTCACCACGCTGGCCATGCAGCGCCTGCGCAGTTTCGATTCCGACTAACCACCACCCAGGGCTTCAAACAAATAAGCCCGCGCCTTGATCCAGTCACGCCGCACCGTGCGTTCGGTGACGCCCAGAATCTCCGCCGTTTCCGGCTCGGTGTAACCGCCGAAGTAGCGGCATTCCACCAGCTGGACCAGACGCTGACTCTGCTTGCCCAACTGCTCCAGCGCGTCGTTCAGCGCCACGAGCTGTGAGGCATCCTGGCCCGGATCAGCCGGCATATGGCCACAGTTGGTATCGTCCAGAGACAAGGCCTTTTGCCCGCTGCCGCGTTTCTCCGCCAGGGTCGCCCGCGCCGCATCCACCAGAACCTGCCGCATGGCCGCGGCTGCGGTACGCAGAAAGTGCACGCGATCGGCAAATCCGCTGGCACGCGAGATTTTCAGAAAAGCTTCGTTGACCAAAGCCGTGGTGCTGAAGGTCTCGCCGGTACGCAGCTTGCGGCGTTCGCGCCGCGCCTGGCGCTTCAGTTCATCGTAGAGCGCCTGATACATGCCCTCGGCACCCAACATCGTGAGATCCCCGGGTTGCCCGGTGTTTTCTCCCATTGCGATTCCTCCGCTTGCCCCGGCCCATCCTGCGCGGACGCAGGCCACGGATCAAGCCCCTGGGAACACCATCAGACGCCCTGAGCTGAGCTCTACCAGTTACCAGTATTCGACATGGAGACCCAGGGCTCAGCGGGCGCTAAAGCTTTTCCGGCTTGCAGCAACTCCACCGAGATGCCATCGGGCGAACGCACAAAGGCCATATAACCGTCGCGTGGCGGTCGGTTAATGGTCACCCCTGCTTGCTGCAGGCGTTCACAGGTCGCGTAGATATCATCAACCCGATACGCCACATGGCCGAAATTTCGCCCCCCGGCGTACTCCTCCCGGTCCCAGTTGTAGGTGAGTTCCAGCATCGGCCGTTTCTGCGCCTGAGCCTGCTCGACATCCCCCGGCGCGGCCAGAAACACCAGAGTGAATCGACCCTTTGCATTGTCGTAGCGACTTTGCTCCAGCAATCCCAAGGCCCCACAGAAAAACTCCAGAGCCTGATCGAGATCGCTCACCCGTAGCATGCTGTGTAAATACTCCATAAAGCTCCCTGCCAAGCTCGCCAGTTTCAACATCCTGCCCGCAACTGACGGACCTGCCAAGCGCGCGCCGCTGCGCTATGCTCAGTCCATGGGAATTGGCCGCATCGAATTCGATTTCGGATGCTGCCCGCTATTAATGGAGGCTGCCATGTCATTGCAAAAGTTTACTTTCGTCTTAACCACACTGCTTGCAGTGGCCGCATGCGGGGGCAGCGGCGGGGGCAGCAGCATAGACCCCAACGATCCCGATGCCGTGATGAAGGCGATGGCGATCAAGGTCGGCGGTAATGTGGGTGTGCTACGCGAAGGCCTGCGACCTCAGCAAGATCCGGCTACCGCCGCAACCGCTCCGAAAGTCGAAGGGATCGTGGCGGAGATTGCCGGCGGCGACGGTGATGAAATCACCGCGCCGATCGAGTTCGACAGCAATTCCCCACTGGCCTTGCTGTATGCCAAATTGACGGGGTCCACGACATTTATCGAAGTCAATCTTGGGGGCACCGGAAAAGCGCAATCGCTGGCCAAGCTAATCGACACGGTTCCAGTGTCTTTGCTGTTGCCCAGCTCCATCAGAGACGGTGCATTTACTTTGGAAATCAGCGTCGAAGACAGTTCCGGGCTGGTTTCAAATGTCGTGCGCTATACGGTGCGGGTTGGGCCGCCGACGCCAGTCGCGTCGACGCAGAATGCGCTGCAGGGCATTTGGCGCACGAACTGCATCAATGATTTCGAAGGTGAGAGCTTCGAGACTTTCATCGAGTTCAGCGGCTCCAACTTCGCGATCACCTTTTTTGGCTATTTGGATTCGACGAGCTGCACCGGCAGCCAGGCGCTGACCGAAGAATTCGATGGCACATTTACGATCGGCAATCGAATTTTCGACGCTGACGGCTTACGCGTTGATGAGATTGATTTCGTTGCAGATGAGTTCACCAACCTGGACATCATTCGCGTTGAGGGCAACCGCTTTTATCTGGGCGACGACGATACGCGACCCGACGGCTCGGATGCCGGGCGCCCAACCCGAATCGATTTCAGCCGGTTTTTTTCGCGCACCGATTCGGTACCCAGCACCGGCAACAATCTGCCACCAAGCGTCGAAGCCGGCTCAAACGTCTCGGTTGAAGAAGGCGCTATAGCGATCCTGAGTGGCTCAGCCTCCGACGCCGACGGCCAGATCGTTCAGACCGTCTGGCAGCAACTGTCGGGGCCCACCGTGAGCCTGGCGGACCCCAATTCGGCCTCCACCAGCTTCTCGGCACCCGCCGTTGATGGCAGCACCACGCTGGTCTTTGAGTTGACTGCAACCGATGATCGGGGCGCCACTGCCAGCGACACCGTGACAATCACGGTTACGGACTCGATTTCATCATCCAACCAGCCGCCCATCGTGGATGCTGGCCCCGACGCCTCGGCGACGGAGAATGGCACCGTAAGCCTTAACGGCTCAGCCTTGGACGATGATGGCCAGGTCGTTTCGGTTCAGTGGTCGCAAATCGCCGGACCGACAGTCAATCTGCTGAACAGCAACACCCTGAACGCAAGCTTCACGGCGCCGGAAGTCTCGGCGCCGACATCGCTCCGCTTCGAATTGCTGGCGATGGACGATCAGGGCGCGACGACAAGCGATACGGTGACGGTGACCATCAATGACGCCAATCTCGGGTCCGGTGAGCTGCAAGTGACCCTGACCTGGGACAACGGCACCGACATGGATCTGCACGTGATCGAGCCCAGCGGTGAGGAAATTGATTTCACCAACCGCACCTCTGCGACGGGCGGCATGCTGGACGTCGACGACACATCCGGCTTTGGGCCGGAGAATATCTTCTGGCAGTCCGCACCGGATGGCGCTTATCAGGTCTTCGTCGTCCATTTCTGCTGTGAGTCCGAGGGCAGTACCGGCACGACGGTGACCATATCGCACAATGGGCGGATCATCGCCAGCCGCACGCAAACCCAGCAACCGGGCAGCTCGGTGGATTACTTCACGCTGAACAAATCAGGCAGTCAGATCAGTGTGACGCAATCGGCCAAGCGCGGTTCCAGAGTGAGCAAATTCCTGGGTCACTCCGCCAAATCCAGATAGGCCCCGTAGCGCAAGCAAAAAAAACCCGCGGTATTCGCCGCGGGTTTTTTTGCAAGCCAATCACGCGCCAGACATTACATTCCCGAGCCGAACAAATAGCGACCGCCGATGCGAATTTCATCGAGCTCGCTTTCGTCGTAGATGTCATAGCTCAGGACAACGGCAAATTCACCGAACTGGTAGCCTGCACCCAGGCTGATGATGCCTTCGTCTTCATAGTTCCCATCGGTGCTGTACGAGCGGTACCGATAGCTGCCGTTGACTTCCAGGGCGTCCATGACCATGTAGCGCACGCCGGTTTGCAGACCAAAGCCCGTACCGTCGACACTGGCCGACGCGGATGCGCCAGCTGTCGGCTCCGCCGGAGGCTCTTCGCTACCACCGCCGCCAAAAAAATCGTCCAATGGACCGATCCCGGTCAGGCCGTCATCCTCTTGCGGTTCCTCGGCCGGAGGGGCCGCCACGGCAGATGCGGTGCGCGAAACATCAAAATATTCAAAGCTCACGCCGCCAAATACCGACAGGCGCCCATCCTGCGCCAGCGGAATACGGACCCCAGCGCCGAGCGAACCCAAATCCAGATCGTCAGTCACCGAGCCTTCTTCCAGGCTGCGGGTGCTATAGCCACCCAGCACATAAAAAAGATCGGTAATCGAGTAGTTGAAATCCAGGCCGAAACCGTCGCCGTCAGCATTGCTATTGCGCTTGCTGGATTCGGACAGGATGTATTCGCCGCCGATGTAAGAGTAATTCGGCGCCTGCGCTAGCACGGTACCAGCCCATAAGGCCGGCAGTAAGACCAAAAATCGGGACATTCATGTCTCCAAGTAGGGGGGGGGTCGGCGCGAATTATAGGGCCAGACGCCCGTACCACAAGCGTTTATCCCGGGCAGCCGACAGAAGGTGTCACGCCAGCTCCGCAGGCCCCAAGCTGCCTGCTATCATCCGCCGCCCCAGCGCTTACCCCTGGGCCCGTCCAAAACCCTACAATTCAGGCTAGGCCATGTGGTTCAAAAATTTAACTTTGTTTCGCCTCGACAACGAATGGAAGATCACCGCCAGCGAGCTGGAATCACAGCTTGCGGATCATCCCCTGTCGCCTTGCTCCGGGCTGAGCATGGAAAGTCGGGGTTGGCTCGCCCCGCGGGATAATGGCAACTTGGTGGAAAGCCTGGATCGCCATCTGCTGATCGGCCTGGGCATCGAGCAAAAACTGCTGCCGGCCAGCATCGTCAACCAGATCGCCAAAGACAAGGCGCGGGAGATGGAGGATCAGCAGGGCTATGCGCCGGGCCGCAAGCAACTGCGGGATATCAAGGAGCGCGTCACGACTGAATTGCTGCCACGGGCGTTTTCGCGGCGCAAGCTGGTACGCGCCTGGGTCGACACGGCCAACCGCTGGCTGGTTGTGGATTCCGCCGCGCCGACCCCGGCCGAAGAATTGGTGGAGCTGTTACGCGACACCGCCGATGCCGCGCCCAAATTGCGGCTCTTCGATGTGGAAAAATCTCCGTTGGTGGCCATGACCCAGTGGCTGGCTTCCGGCCAGGCCCCGGGGCGCTTTTCCATAGACGATGAATGCGAGCTGCGCGGCGGCGACGACGGCAAATCCACGGTGCGCTACTTGCGCCATGCGCTGGATGGTGAAGAAATTCGCCGCCACATCAGCAGTGGCAAGCAGGTGACCCGCCTGGCGCTGACCTGGAATGATCGGGTGTCCTTCGTATTGACCGAGACGCTGCAACTTAAACGCGTGGCCTTTATCGACGTGCAGGCCGACGACGAGAGCAGCCAGGCCGGCGACGACAGCGAGCTCCAGTTCGAGGCCGACTTCACCCTGATGACCGGCGAACTGCTCACCCTGCTATTTGAGCTGGCCGAAGTACTGGACACCCACCTGCCGCGAATTGACAGCAAAGCGGTCGCAGCCTAGCCCCATGCAAGCACAACTGGAAAAGCTCTTTGAGGCCCATGTCGCCCATGAATTGAAGCAATGGCGCGGCAAAGCCTTGAATAAGCGCCTGGATCAGGACATCACCGCCTTTGCGGACTGGGCTGAAACGATCCGGATCGGTCAGCTCTCCGACCCGCAGCGCTTGTCTGCGCTGGCCCGACGCCGGGTGCTTGAGGCCGAGTTACCCGACGCGCTGATCGAGATGATTGGCAATATCGCCAAGCATCTGATTGCCCTGCCCATCAATGGGCAGACCCGCCTCGGTGAAGTTGTGGACGACGCCCTGTTCGCCAAGGGCATCGATCTCGCAGTGGAGTTACGCAGCATCCGCGAGGAAATCATACGCGGTAGCCTGCATAGCCCCTTGTTTGCGCTGATGGTCACCGACATTTTGTATCACGGCATCCGTGACTACGTGGTCGGCGAGAATCTGCTGAGTCAGAAACTGCCTGGGGTTTCGTCCCTGCTGAGCCGGGGCGCGGGCGCGCTCAACAAGCGCGTGCCTCAGCTGGAAGCGCGCATCGAAAAGGGTGTGCGGGGTTTTATCGACTCCAATATGCAAAGCACCGTGGCACAAAGCGAGGTCTTTCTCAAGAAGGCCATGACCGATGAGCGCATCCGCGAGCTGGCCACCGAAATCTGGCACGTGCTGCGCAAATCGCCGCTTTCCATTTCAGAATTTCTGGGCGATGCAGAAGTTGAAGCGGTACTGGTCTTCAGCCATGAGTTCTGGCTCAAGCTGCGCCAAACCGACTATTTGCGCGAACTCATCGACAGTGGTTTGCAGGCGTTTTTCGACCGCTACGCTGCGCTTTCACTGGCCCAATTGCTGCAAGACATCGGCGTCGACCGAGCGACCCTGCGCAGCGAAGCCCGTGAATTGATGCCGGCCCTGATTGCGCTTGTGGACGAATCCGGCTTCCTGGAAGCCCAGATTCGGCGCCGCCTGGAAGGCTTTTACAAGTCCAAGGCCGCCAGCTCGGCACTGGGCTAAAGCGCAGCTCGCGCTTGCGTTCGCCCCCTCGGGTATGGCAAACCTAAGGCTGTGGACGCCGGACATCTTTGGCCGATGTCGAGAACCGGTAGAACAATAGGCATCGCGCAATCGATCCCTGACGCCCACGTCTGCCACTCACTTTTGGGGGGAGTCGCGCCGTGGATGCAGCCTCGACGCTGGGTGGACTCGGGTTCTACACGGCCCTGGTCCTGGGATTGTGCGCCGCCATGCTGGGCATGGGCGCCGTGCTTGGCCAGCGCAGCAAACCCAATAAAGCCGCGGCCCAGCCTTACGAGTCCGGCATTATCGCCACCGGTGGCTCGCGGTTCCGGCTGTCTTCCAAGTTCTATCTGGTGGCGATGTTTTTCGTCATTTTCGATCTTGAAGCGGTGTTCATCTTCGCCTGGGCGGTAGCCGCCCGCGAGTCGGGCTGGGCGGGCTATATAGAGATCCTGATATTTATCGCGGTGTTACTGGCCGCCCTGATCTATCTGTGGCGCCTGGGCGCTTTGGATTGGGGCCCCCGCCCCGGACGCAATCTTGAATTGAGAAACCGGGAGTAAGTGTGGCCAATTACACGCTGCAACGCTGGCCGCGCGGCCAGGCTACGGCCCCCGCGGGTCCGGACCCGGCCCTGCAGGAGCAGGTACGGCGCGGGGTGGTCACCGCCAAGCTCAGCGATCTGGTGCAATGGGGTCGCAAGCATTCACTCTGGCCCTTCAATTTCGGCCTGTCCTGCTGCTATGTGGAAATGGCCACCGCCTTTACCAGCCCGCATGACGTGGCCCGCTTTGGCGCCGAGGTCATTCGCGCCAGTCCGCGCCAGTCGGATGTCATCGTCATCTCGGGCACGCCGTTCCTGAAAATGGCGCCGGTCATCAAGCATCTCTACGACCAGATGCTGGAACCCAAATGGGTGATCTCCATGGGCTCCTGCGCCAATTCGGGGGGCATGTACGACATTTATTCCGTCGTCCAGGGCGTGGACAAATTCCTGCCGGTGGACGTGTATATATCCGGCTGCCCACCGCGCCCGGAAGCCTTTCTGGAAGCGCTGATCCTGCTGCAGGACAGCGTGCAAGCTGAGCAGCGACCCTTGTCCTGGATGATCGGCCCGCAGGGGGTGACCAAAGCGCCCAAACTGGCCCGCCGCGACACGAAGCGTGCAGAGCGCATGGCCGCCACCGACCTGCGTAGCCCGGACAGCGTCTGAGCATGGACGCCGTCCTCGAGCCCACCGCAGCCGCGCATATTCTGGCTGAGCTGGAGCTTCGATTCTCCGGCGCGGACCTGGTGGAGCAAAACACGGTCGACGGCATCCCCACGATCTGGGCTCCGGCCGCCGAGGCCCGGCAAATCCTGGGCTGGCTGAAAAGTGAAACACGTCCCGGCTATCGCATGCTGTACGACCTGACCGCCGTCGACGAGCGCTTGCGCCAGCACCGTGAGGGGCTGCCCGACGCCGACTTCACGGTTGTCTACCACCTGATCTCTTTCGAGCGCAACGCGGATATCCGGGTCAAGGTAGCCCTGCTCGGCGACACGCCACATTGCCCGAGCATCACCGATCTGTGGCGCAACGCGAACTGGTACGAGCGCGAGGTCTGGGACCTGTTCGGCATCGTCTTTGACGGCCATCCCCATCTGGTGCGGATCATGATGCCGAACACCTGGGAAGGACATCCGCTGCGCAAGGATCATCCGGCCCGCGCCACCGAATTCGAGCGCTTCCATCTGGACGAAATCCGCGCCGAGCGCGAGCAGGAGGCCTTGAAGATTGACCCGGTGGAATGGGGCATGTCAGAACAGGGTGAGGATCACGACTTCATGATCCTGAACCTCGGCCCAAATCACCCTTCCGTGCATGGCGTGTTCCGCGTGATGCTACAACTGGACGGCGAGGAAATCGTCCGTTCGGTACCCGATATCGGCTACCACCACCGCGGCGCGGAAAAGATGGGCGAGCGCCAGTCCTGGCACAGCTACATCCCCTATACCGACCGCATCGACTACCTGGGCGGGGTGATGAACAACCTGCCCTATCTGATGGCCGTGGAGAAAATGGCCGGCATTACCGTGCCGGCGCGGGCCCAGACCATCCGCGTCATGATGTCGGAGTTTTTTCGCATCACCTCACACCTGCTGTTCTACGGCACCTTCGTGCAGGACGTGGGCAGCATGTCGCCGATCTTCTACATGTTCGTGGATCGGCAGAAAGCCTACGACGTGATCGAAGCCATCTGTGGTTTTCGCATGCACCCGGCCTGGTTCCGGATTGGCGGCGTGGCTCACGATTTGCCTCAGGGCTGGGAGCGACTGGTCCGCGAATTCCTGGACTGGATGCCCAAGCGCCTGGACGACTACGACAAGATGGCCCTGCGCAACCAGGTGCTCAAGCGTCGCGCCATCGATATTGGCCAATACAGCACGGCCGAGGCCATGGAATGGGGCGTCACCGGACCCGGCCTGCGGGCAACCGGTTACGAATGGGATTTGCGCAAGACCCGACCCTATATGGGCTATGAAAACTTCGATTTCGAAGTCCCCATCGGCAGCAAGGGCGATGCCTACGACCGCTGCCTTGTACGCGTGGAGGAGATTCGCCAGAGCCTGCGCATCATCGAGCAATGCCTGAACAATATGCCGGAGGGCGATTACAAGGCCCGCCACCCGCTGACGACGCCGCCGATCAAGGACCACACGATGCATGACATCGAGACCTTGATTCATCACTTTCTGAACGTGTCCTGGGGCCCGGTGATTCCCGCCGGCGAGGCCAGCGGCATGGTCGAGGCCACCAAGGGCCTGAACAGCTACTACCTGACCTCGGACGGCAGCACCATGAGCTACCGCACCCGGATTCGCACCCCCAGCTTTCCGCATTTACAGATGATTCCCTACATCAGCAATGGCCTGATGGTGCCCGACCTGATTGCCATCATCGCCTCGATTGATTTTGTCATGGCGGACGTCGACAGATGACTGTCGAGAAAGACCTTCATAAGGCTTCCCCCAGGCTCGCTCAAGGCTATCCCTGGCTCGCTCGACAGCGCCCGTCCAGGGCGCT
>JBFIIN010000066.1:0-12017 GCA_041601225.1 Oceanococcus sp. | reverse complement strand
CGGCTTTGAACTCGACGATCACAGCCTGGTCCTCTACGGCCGCTGCAAAGCGCCGAATTGCGCTCCGGACGATTCGGTCTAGACAGACGCCAGCGCCAGCATTTCCCGCGCATGCGCCGCGGTTTGCTCGGTGATCTCCAGGCCGCCGAGCATGCGCGCGAGCTCCGCGACGCGTTGATCCGGATCCAGCGTTTCGATGACCGTGAAGGTTTGGCCCGTGGTCACCTTCTTGCTGACCCTGAGATGGGCATGCGCTTGCGCCGCAACCTGCGGCTGATGGGTCACACATAGGACCTGGTAATGGGCGCCCAGGTCGCGGAGGCGGCGACCCACGACCTCGGCCACCGCGCCGCCGATTCCCGCATCGACTTCGTCGAACAGCAGCACGGGCACCGGCGACTGGTCTATGCACACCACCTGCAGGGCCAGGCTGGTGCGCGACAGTTCGCCGCCTGAGGCGACTTTGGCCAATGCGGCGGGTGGCTGACCTGGGTTCATGGTGACCAGGAAACCAATCTCGTCGCTGCCCAGCGCGGCCGGCGGCCGTTCCGGCTGGGCTTTTACGCTGACCTGAAATCGCGCATGCGGCAAACCCAGAGGTTGCAGCGTGTCACTCACCATTTGGCTCAGGCGTTCCGCACTCGCCTGGCGCAGGGTGCTCAATGTCGCGGCGGCCTGGCGATAGTCATCGAGCGCGCTTTGGTATTGCGCCCGCAGCCGATCGAGGTGGGCGTCGGCATGCTCCAGGCGCTCAAGCTCGCGCGTCAGGGCATCGGCATGTTCGGCAAGGTCCCCTGGAGCAACGCGGTGCTTGCGGGCAAGATTTTGATAGGTGTCGAGGCGCTGGCTCAGCCAGGCCAGACGCTCGGGGTCGGAATCCTGCCGGTCTAGTGCGCCCTGGGCGGCCAGCGCGGCCTCCTGGGCGGCGATTTCGGCCTGCTGACAGAGCTCGGCCGCCTCCGCGAAGGCCGGATCGCACGCGGCTGCATTCTGCAGGCGCAGCAAGGCTGCTGCGATCTGCGCATGGGCGTTGGTGTCGGCCTCGTAGAGGCCATCCACGGCCGCGGTCGCATCCGCAAGCACGGCGTCGTAACGGCTCAGACGCCGGAATTCCAGTTCAAGCTCGGAGAATTCGCCGGCGGCCGGGGCCAGTTCCTCCAATTCCTGCAGCTGGTATCGCAGGAACTCGCTGCGCTGGGCGCCATCGTCGCCCAGGGCGTCGAGTTCAGCGATCTGCTGATCGATTTCCGCCAGGCGCTGACAATGCCCTGCCAGTTCATCGCGCTGGGCGGCGTGCCCGCCATAGCCGTCCAGGATGTCACGCTGGCGCGCGCTCAGGGTGAGTGACTGGTGTTCGTGCTGGCCGTGAATTTCGACCAGACAGGCGCCCAGCTCACGCAGCTGCCGCACAGGCACGGGGCTGCCATTGATGGTGGCCTTGCTCTGGCCCTCGCGCGGCAGGGTGCGGCGCAGGTGCAGAGTTTCAGGATCGTCAGGGTCCTGCAGATCGCGTTCGCACAACCAGTCCATGGCCGCGGAATCCCGCGCCAGCTCAAAGCTCGCCGCCAGCTCGGCGCGCTCGGCGCCCGCCCGGATGGCCTGATTATCCGCCCGGTCGCCCAGCAGGAGTCCCAGGGCGTCGATCAGGATGGATTTGCCGGCCCCGGTTTCGCCGCTGAGCACCGTAAGGCCATCGTTCAGCGAGACCGTCACGTCGTGAATCACCGCCAGGTTGCGGATTTTCAGGTTGCGCAGCATGGCTCAGCGATCACTTCGCCGGGGCTCTTCGCCACGGCCCCAGTGCAGCTTGTTACGCAAGATGCTGAAATAATCGTAATCCGGTGGATGCACGAGACTCAGGCGGTGCGGGCTGCGCTGAATGCTGAGTATCTCGCCAGCGGCCAGAATCTGGGTCACCTGCCCGTCGCAGGTATAGCGGGCTTCCTCGGCAGAGTCCGCCAAGCGTACCTGTACCTGACAGCCGGCATTGAGGATCAGCGGTCGGTCACTCAGGGTATGCGGGGAAATCGGCACCAGCGCCATGGCCTCCAGGCCCGGGTGCAACATCGGACCGCCAGCGGACAAGGCGTAGGCCGTCGAACCGGTCGGGGTGGCGATGATGATGCCGTCAGACCGGTGGTGGCTGATCAATTTGCCATTTGCGCTGGTGCTGAAATCCAGCATTCGCACATATTCGTGATGCCGCACAACGACTTCGTTGATGGCCAGGCTGGGTTCGGCATCAGCCCCGGCCTGGGTTTCCAGAATCAGGCGCTCCTCGCGCTCAAACTGGCCATCCAGGATTTGATCCAGGGCGCGATTGATATCGACCGGCGACACATCGACCATAAAGCCGAGGCGCCCGAGATTGATGCCCAGGATGGGAATGCCATGCGGGGCCAGCTGACGCCCCGCGTGGAGGAGGGTGCCGTCGCCGCCGATCACCACGGCCAGGTCGATTTCGCCCGGCATCTGCGTCATGCGCAGGGCCGGCCAGTCAGCGGCCAGAGGCGCGGCACTATGCGCGTCCAGCACCACCGTCACGTTGCGCGATTTTGCATAGTGCAACAATCCCTTCAGCGTGCTTTCGATCGCGCGCGCGTCGGGCTTGACCACGATCCCCAGATTTTGAAATGCCGCCATGTAATCCCGGTCCGACTGACTTCGCGCAAGGTTACCGGAATCCGCCACCTGGATGCCGCTTGACATCGCTTAATGTGCCCGCATTAATGCGGGTATGGCCCCACGAAGTGAAGATCAGGCGGAACTCGGCGAGCGTGCCGGCATGCTCCTCAAGCTGCTGGTCGAGCGCTACATCGCCGATGGGCAGCCGGTCGGCTCGAAAAGTCTGGCTGGCCCCGGGGGCATGGATCTGAGCCCCGCGACGATCCGCAATGTACTCGCGGACCTGGAGCGCATGGGTTTTTTGCACGCTCCGCATACCTCAGCCGGGCGCGTGCCGACCGAACGCGGATATCGCTATTTCGTGGACAGCCTGCTGACCCCTGAGCCGTTGGACCCCGACCAGCAAAAAGCCTTGTGCGAGCAGCTGCTGCCCGATCCGGACGCCACTCACCAGGCCGGCATTGCGTCGTCGATGCTGTCGCAGCTCAGCCACCTGGCCGCCGTGGTGACGGTCAGGGCGGCTGACCGCGGCCGTCTGGAGCGCATCGAGTTCCTGCCGTTGAGCGAGCGACGGGTGCTGGCCATTCTGGTGCTCAATGGGGGCGATATCCAGAACCGGGTCCTGACACTGGAGCAGGACATGGCGCCGGCCCAGTTGCTGGAGGCCGCCAACTATCTGAATTCGCGCTTCGCCGGCCGGGAGCTGGAAGCGATCCGTCAGGCCCTGGTCCGCGAAGTCTTGTCGACTCAGGCTTCCATGAACGAATTGATGCGCAGGGCAGCGGATCTGGCCCAGCAGGTCATGCGTCCGCGCGGCGCTGACAACTGCCTGATTTCCGGTGGCGCCAATCTGTTCGATTTCGAAGACGCATTCAGCGTCGAGCGGCTGCGCGGCCTGTTCGAGGCCTTTGATCGCAAGCGCGACCTGCTGGGACTGATCGAGCGCTGCCTTGAGGGCCGCGGAATCCGCATATTTATCGGTCAGGAATCCGGCTATGAGGTGCTGGATGATTGCAGCGTGGTTACCGCACCGTACACGGTCAATGGCCAATTGGCCGGCGTAGTTGGGGTCATCGGACCCACCCGTATGGCTTATCAGCGCGTCATTCCCCTGGTGGACATGACCGCGCGCGTGTTGGGCGCCGCCTTGAATTCCGAAACCTGATCCCCATTTGCATTGCGCGGCCCCGAAATCGCGGGGTGGCTTCGTACTGGACAGGAGAGAACAAGGTGCATGACGACCCCGAGGTGCCGGAAAACAGGCCGGATGAGCCGCCGGTTCCGGAACCCGAGATGGCGCAGACCGAACTGAGCGTCGCCGAGCTGCAGGCGCAGATCAGCAATCTGGAGCAGCAAGCCAGCGAGCACTGGGACCGATTCGCCCGCGCCCAAGCCGAACAGGAAAATATTCGCAAGCGCGCCGAGCGCGAGGTCGAGAATGCGCGGCGCTACGCGCTGGAGCGCTTTGCTAACGATCTGCTCGGTGCGTTGGACAGCCTGGAACTGGGTTTGAAAGCGGCGGCCGACGCCGGCGCGACCGAGGCCCATCTGGAAGGTATGACCCTGACCCTGAAGCTGCTCAGCGAAGCCTGTGAGAAGCATGGCATCAAGGCCGTGGATCCGGCCGGCGAGAGCTTCGATCCGGCATTTCATGAGGCGGTTTCGACCGTGACGACCGCCGATGCGCCGGCCAACTCGGTGCTACAGGTACTGCAAAAAGGCTACCTGCTCGGTGAACGTCTGTTGCGACCGGCCATGGTTATCGTAACGCAGGCACCCGCAGCACCGAACTAGACGCTTGAATTCGGTATTTGCGCCCCCACTTTTCGAGCAGGTTACACAGATTTTGACGCGCGGCTGAGCCGCGCCGTACTGGAGAATACAGATGGGCAGGACTATCGGCATCGATCTGGGCACCACGAATTCGTGCGTTGCCATCATGGAAGGCGATAAAGCGAAGGTCATTGAAAATAGCGAAGGCGAGCGCACCACGCCGTCGGTCGTGGCCTATACCGATGATGGTGAAGTCATTGTCGGTCGCCCGGCCAAGCGTCAGGCCGTCACGAATCCCAAGAATACCTTGTTCGCGATCAAGCGCCTGATCGGGCGTCGCTTCGACGAAGAGGTCGTCCAGAAAGACATCAAGATGGTGCCGTACAAGATCACCAAGGCGGAAAACGGTGATGCCTGGGTTGAGGTCAAGGGCGACAAGATGGCGCCGCCGCAGATTTCTGCGCAGGTCCTGATGAAGATGAAAAAAACCGCCGAGGAATATCTCGGTGAGGAAGTGACCGATGCGGTCATCACCGTGCCGGCCTACTTCGAAGAGCCGCAACGCCAGGCCACCAAGGACGCCGGGCGGATTGCCGGACTGAACGTCAAGCGCATCATCAACGAGCCGACCGCTGCGGCGCTTGCGTACGGGCTGGACAAGAAGGGCGGCGACAGCAAGATCGTGGTGTACGACCTGGGCGGCGGCACCTTCGACGTTTCGATTATCGAAATCGCCGAAGTCGACGGCGAGCGTCAGTTCGAAGTGCTGGCCACCAGTGGCGACACCTTCCTGGGTGGTGAAGATTTCGATATGCGATTGATCGAGTACATCGCCGATGAATTCAAAAAGGATTCCGGCGTGGACCTGCGAGGCGATCCATTGGCTGGCCAGCGGCTCAAGGAGGCGGCGGAGAAAGCCAAGATCGAACTGTCCTCGACCCAGCAGACCGAAGTCAATCTGCCGTATATCACTGCGGATGCGTCCGGGCCCAAGCATTTGAGCCTGAAAATCTCACGCGCCAAGCTGGAATCATTGGTCGGCGAGCTGGTTGAGCGCACCATGGGTCCGTGCAAAACGGCTCTGAAGGATGCCGGCTTGTCGGCCGGAGAGATCAACGAGGTCATCCTGGTCGGCGGCCAGACCCGCATGCCCAAGGTTCAGGAGGCCGTGAAGAAGTTCTTCGGCAAAGAACCCCGCAAGGATGTGAACCCGGATGAGGCGGTGGCCATCGGCGCAGCGGTACAGGGCGCCGTGTTGTCCGGAGACGTGACCGACGTGCTCCTGCTTGATGTCACGCCGCTGTCCCTGGGTATCGAAACCCTGGGTGGCCGGATGACCAAGCTGATCGAGAAGAACACCACGATCCCGACCCGCAAGACCGAGACCTTCACCACGGCGGATGACAACCAGCCGGCCGTGACGGTCAAGGTATTTCAAGGCGAGCGTGAACAGGCCGCGGCCAACAAGATGCTGGGCGAGTTCAATCTCGAGGGCATTCCGCCGGCGGGACGCGGTGTGCCGCAAATCGAGGTAACTTTCGATATCGATGCCAATGGCATCCTGCACGTGTCGGCCAAGGACAAGGCCACGGGCAAGGAGCAGTCGATCACGATCAAGGCGAATTCAGGCCTGTCGGATGAAGAAATCGCAGCCATGGTCAAGGATGCCGAAGCGCATGCCGAGGAGGATCGCAAATTCTCCGAGTTGATCAACGCCCGCAATCAGGCCGAGGGTCTGATTCATGGGGTCGAGAAATCCCTGGTGGATCTGGCTGACAAGGTCGACGAGGATGAAAAGAAGGCCATAGAAACGGCGATCGGCGAACTCAAGGAAGTCCTGGAGGGCGGCGACAAGGACGCCATTGACGCCAAGTCCCAGGCCCTGGCCGAGGCCTCGGCCAAGCTCGCGGAGAAGGCTTACGCCGACAAGGCGGACGCCGAAGCGCCCGCGGGTGAAGGCGGTGCTGCAGGGTCGGGCGGTGAGGACGTGGTCGACGCGGAATTTGAAGAAGTCCGTGACGACGACAAGAAATAGTCGCTTATAGCGTCACGTTCACCGGCCGCGAATGCGGCCGGTGGCATTTCTGGAACAGGATTTAACTCGGTGACAAAACGCGATTATTACGAAGTGCTCGGCGTCGGGCGCGATGCGGATTCGGCCGCGATCAAGAAAGCCTATCGACGGCTGGCCATGAAATTCCACCCGGATCGCAATTCCACGGATGCCAGGGCCGAGGAGAAATTCAAAGAGGCCACAGAGGCCTATGAAGTGCTGCAGGACGCGGACAAGCGCGCGGCCTATGACCGCTATGGTCACGACGGCGTCAAAGGCATGGGCAGCGGCGGAGGCGCCGGTTTTGGTGATGTCTTCGGCGACATTTTCTCCGACATTTTCGGCGGTGGTGGTGGGAGGCGCGGCGGCGCGCGGCGTGGCGCAGACCTGCGGTACAACTTGGAAGTGAGCCTGGAAAATGCCGTGTTCGGCACCGAGGTCACGATTCGTATTCCCAAATGGGACAGCTGCACACCGTGCGGTGGATCAGGCGCCAAGGCCGGAACCAGCCCGCAAAACTGCCCGACCTGCCATGGTGCGGGCCAGGTTCGCATTCAACAGGGATTTTTCGCCGTTCAGCAAACCTGTCCGCAGTGCCGTGGCCAGGGCAAGATCATCACCGAATATTGCGAGGAATGCGGCGGTCAGGGGCGGCAGGAAACCGAGAAGTCGCTGAAGGTCAACATTCCCGCCGGGGTGGATACGGGCGACCGCATCCGGCTCAGTGGCGAAGGCGAGGCCGGGGACCGGGGTGGCCCACCCGGTGATCTTTATGTGCAGATTGATGTCAAGCCCCATCATTTCTTTCAGCGCGACGAGGCCGACTTGCACTGCACCGTGCACATCGACATGGTGACCGCAGCGCTGGGCGGCGAGCTGGAAATCCCCACCTTGTCCGGTCAGGCCACCCTGAAGATTCCAGCCGAAACGCAGTCAAACCGCCTGTTCCGATTGCGCGGCAAAGGGGTCAAGCCGGTGCGCGGAGGAGCGACCGGGGACTTGTTGTGCCGGGTGCAGGTTGAAACTCCGGTCAAGCTGACCCGCCGGCAGAAGGAATTGCTGGAAGAACTGCGCGATTCGCTCGCCGATGGCGGAGAGCGGCATAATCCCCAATCCAAGTCCTGGCTGGACAAGGCCAAGGAATTTATTGAATCTCATATCGGCTAGGCGTCCCGCAATGAACCCGATTCGCGTAGTTGTGCACGGCGCTGGTGGCCGCATGGGTCGGGCCGTGATCGCGGCCCTGGCAGGCCAGCCGGAATTTCAGTTGACTGCGGCCATTGAGCCACCCGGTTCGGGGCTACTGGGTGCTGATAGCGGGGAACTCGCGGGCATAGGTCGCAATGGCGTGGCCGTCAGCGCGGATTTGCCGGGCGCGGTCGTTGCGGTGGATCTGGTCATCGATTTCAGTCGCCCGGAGGGATTGATGGCTTTGCTGGACGCGCTGGAGTCCATGCCCGTCTCGCTGGTTACCGGCACGACCGGACTGGATGCCGGGCAGGCCCGACGTTTGCGCGCCGCAGCGCAGAGCCTGGCCATAGTCCAGGCGGCCAACTTCAGCATCGGCGTGAATCTGTGCCTGAAACTGGTGGAGCTGGCCGCCCAGGTCATGGGCGAGAGCGCCGATGTGGAAATCATCGAAGCTCATCACCGGGACAAGGTGGATGCGCCGTCCGGCACGGCCCTGCGACTGGGGCAAGCCGTGGCCGGGGCCCTGGGCAAGGATCTCGAGCTTCATGCCGTGAAGGCGCGCGTTGGCGAAACCGGGCCGCGCCCTGCCGGGGCGATCGGTTTTGCGACAATTCGCGCAGGCGACATCATTGGCGAGCACAGCGTCCTTTTTGCAGCGCCGGGAGAGCGCGTGGAGATCACGCACAAGGCCAGTTCCCGCGGCAATTTTGCAAGTGGCGCGGTGGCGGCGGCGCGCTGGGTGCGCGGGCGCGAGCCCGGCCTGTACGACATGCCGGATGTCCTGAATCTATGAGCGATGGCGCCCGGGACGTGCCTTCCCCCTGCATTGCGGTCTGCGAATTGAATGGGGAAAACATCTGTCGCGGCTGTGGGCGATCGTTGGCTGAAATCTCCGAGTGGTCCTTAGCCACCCCGGCGCGGCAGAAGGCTATCCTTGATTGCGCCGCGCAGCGGCGCCAATTGGCGGAGTCAGAGTCATCATGAGTCGAGAGCGGTCGCGACGTGCGGATTATCGCCATTTTCACCGGTTGAGCGTGCGCTGGAGCGATATGGATGCCCTGGGGCATGTGAATAACGCCAAATTTTTCACGTACTCGGAATCGGCGCGCATCAAGTTTTTCTCTGAGCTGCTGCCGGAAGACCCAGCGCTTGGTGCTGGGGCCGGGGCCATCCTGGCCGACGCCAGTTGCAGCTATCACGCGCAATTGCGTTATCCCGCGGACATCGAGGTGGGGCTGGGCATTGAGCGCATCGGCAGTTCCAGCCTGATCATGCGCTGTCCGATATTCGTCGCCGGGGCCGCCCTGGCGGTCGCGGACATTCGCACGGTGCTGGTCTGGTTCGATTATGTGAACCAATGCTCGGTTCCGGTGCCAGATCAATTGCGCGCGGTTGTGCGCGAATTTCGCATAGGGGAGTAAGCATGAAAATTATCGCGGCCTTGTTGACCGCCATAGCGGGTGCCCTGACTTTTTCGGCTCACGCGGCTGATCGCTATGTCCTGGACCCCGGGCACACCTATCCGAGTTTCACGATCGATCATCTGGGCTTTTCGGTCATGTCCGGCCGATTCAATCAAAGTGAAGGCTCGCTGGTCATTGATCGCACGGGTGACAAGAGCCGCCTCGACGTCGTGATCGCCGCCGCGTCGATCGATACAGGTCATGACAAGCGTGACGAGCATTTGCGCAACGAGGACTTTTTCGACGTCGAGAAGTACCCCACCATTACCTACACCTCGCGGTCCGTAAGCTGGAACGGCCAGAACCGGGCCACGGTGCAGGGCGAACTGAGCATGCACGGTGTCACCCGACCGGTGACCCTCGACGTCAGTTCCATCCGTTGCGGACGCCATCCGTTCAAGCAGGTCTATGTCTGCGGTTTCGACGCCACGACCACACTCAATCGCTCGGATTTCGGCATGACGAGCTATGCCGGCGCGGTCGGTGATGAGGTTCAGATTCGCATCGAAGCCGAAGCCACCCGCCAGGAGAGTGGAGCCGGCCCGCGCAAATAGCTGAACCGGTCGGATCCTGCCCGGGCTGCTCGCCGATAACGGAGCCTAAATGCCCAATTCGCGCAGCTCCACCGAAGGCACGGCAGCGTCCCACAGCGCTTCGAAGCGGGTGATGTGTTTGCGCGTCTCGAACAGGGCCTGGTTGCCAAAAGTGGCTTGCCGGTCGTCCGGCTGGCGGCGATAGAAATGGGCGCCCTCATCGTTGAGCACCCATTCCTCATCGAATTCTCCCTGCGGGTTGGCCGGCTGGCGCAAATGAACGCGACTGCGCATGCGGCGCGCCAGGGCGATCAGCATCGGCGATTCACGTAATGCCGCGGCCGGCTCACGTACCAGGATGCGGGCTTCCGCGAAATCACTGGACAAGGCGAATTTCTTGAGCGCATCGCTGAACTCGGCAGAGCCGTACAGATCCCGCTCCAGCCGCTGCGAGCCGATCCAGATTGCCCGCTTGGCGGTCTGCACGATGTCAAGCACGGCCGCGGTGAATGCCGCCCGTTCATCCAGGTTCTGCAACTGCTCTTCGCTCATCACAAGGCTCCGGCCTGGGCGGCGGCATTCCCCAGGTAGCTCGCGGGGGTCATCTGCGCCAGACGGTGTTTGGCATCATCGGGAATATCAAGCTGGGCCACGAACGCCTGCAGCTCGGTGGCGGTTATGCGCCGGCCGCGGGTGAGTTCCTTGAGCTGCTCATAGGGGCGCTCCACGCCATAGCGACGCATCACGGTCTGGATGGCCTCGGCCAGAACTTCCCAGTTCGCATCCAGGTCGCCAAGCATGGTCTGCGGTTCAGGGTCCAGCTTGGACAGCCCCTTTAGCAGCGCCTGGAAGGAAATCACCATATGTCCGATCCCGACGCCGAGATTGCGCTGCACGGTGGAGTCCGTAAGATCCCGCTGCCAGCGCGATATGGGCAGTTTCTCCGCCAGATGGCTGAGCACCGCATTGGCAATGCCCAGATTCCCTTCGGCATTCTCGAAATCTATGGGATTGACCTTGTGCGGCATGGTCGAGGAACCCACTTCGCCTTCCACCGGGCGCTGTTTGAAGTAGCCAATCGAGATATAGGACCAGATGTCGCGGGATAGATCGATGATGATCGTGTTGATGCGAATCAAGGCGTGGAAATACTCGGCCATGTAGTCGTGCGGTTCAATCTGCGTGGTGCCGGGATTCCAGCACAGGCCCAGGCCCTCGACCATGCTGGTGGCCAGGTGCACCCAATCCACATCCGGGTAGGCGGCCAGATGCGCATTGAAATTTCCTACCGCTCCATTGATCTTGCCCAGAATGTCCACCCGGGCGAAGATTTCGCGTTGTTTGCGCAGACGGTGCACAAAGACTGCAAGTTCTTTGCCCAGAGTCGTCGGCGAGGCCGGCTGCCCGTGGGTGCGCGACAACATGGGCGTCTCAGCCTGCGCGCGCGCCATGGCCGTCAGAGCCTCAATCAGTTTGTCGACATACGGCAGAATCGCCTCGCTCTGCGCGGTGCGCAGCATGAGCGCATAGGCCAGGTTATTGATGTCTTCAGAGGTGCAAGCAAAATGGATAAACTCACTGAGTTCCGCAAGTTCCGACAGGTTCTTGAATTTCTCCTTGAGGTAGTACTCCACGGCCTTGACGTCGTGATTGGTGGTGTCTTCGATGGTCTTGACCCGTTGCGCCTCCGCCACATTGAAATTCTCGAAAATTTCTTCCAGTTGCTGAACGGCTGGGGCGCTGAGCGCCGGGACCTCGGGTATATCGGGCGCGGCAGCCAGGGCCTGCAACCAGCGAATTTCAACCAGGACCCGGTGCCGAATGAGGCCATACTCGGAAAATATCTCCCGCAGTTCCCAGGTCTTGTCCGCATAGCGGCCGTCGATCGGCGATAGCGCGGTCAGCGCATTCAATCGCATGTGAGGCATTCCTTTTGGCTCGGTGAACCGGCGTCGCGAGGCGCGGCCGCCGTGGTTGATTGCGGGCAACATTCTATGCAGGCTGAGCGGAATAATCGACGCGTCGAGGACCTGCGGCGCGGTGTAAGTTCCAGACCCTTGCGGAGATCGTCATGGCGCGCAGCACTCAATCCGGCCGTATCGAGCGCGACGGCATGGGGGCCGTGCGCGTGCCGCGCGGCGCGCACTGGGGCGCACAGACCCAGCGCGCACTGGAAAATTTCCGGTTCAGCGCACTTCGGATGCCGCCGCAATTTATCGCCAGTCTGGGCCAGATCAAAGCCGCCGCAGCGCGCACCAATGGGGAATTGGGTTTGCTCGACCCGGCGATTGCTGTCGCGATCGCCGCCGCCAGCGAGCAGGTCGCCGCCGGCGAATTGGATGCGCAGTTTCCCCTGGATGTGTTTCAGACCGGTTCAGG
>JBFIIN010000065.1:0-12017 GCA_041601225.1 Oceanococcus sp. | reverse complement strand
CCCGGATTGACCGTGAAAGAGCCGAAATTGCTCACCACGGCCGCATGGCCCAGCGGCACGGTTGCCCCCAGGATACCGGCGGTATAGGCGCCGAGCCGTCTGGCAAAGGGTTCGCTCGCAGAAAATTCGGTTTTCTTGTTCATTTCCACCCCCATTTCATGTCCTCCGCTCGCATTCGATCCCGCGCGACCTCGGACTACCTTAATGGAACCCCTGTCCGCCAGCAACACACGCTGGCCCGATGCCGACCGGCGCCCTTAGCGGGCCAATGACTGCAACAAAATCTGGGTGATTTCCAGGGACGGGCTACCGTGTCCCCCAAATTGTCCCCTGTGATGACAAGACCTCGGGGACAGGGTAGCCCGTCCCCGAATCCGAATCCCCAAGACCTCGGGGACAGGGTAGCCCGTCCCCGAATCCCCCAAGACCTCGGGGACAGGGTAGCCCGTCCCCGAATCCCCGTCCCCGAATCCCGAATTCCCTATTGCCCCAAGGTCTGCAGCAAAATCTGGGCATCCATGCGTTCGGCAAATTCTCGTCCGTCGGCCAGTGCCTGCTCCAGCGCCGCGCGCGCCGCCGCGTCCTGCTTGAGTTCAACCAGAGCCCGCGCCAGATGCACCCGCAATGCCGGCGCGCCGGATAGCGACACGGCCTGCCGCAAATGAGCAAGCGCGGCTTCCGGCCTGTCCAGGTGCAGGTCGATCAATCCCAGGGTATCCAGCAGCTCCGGGGAGCCCGTGGCCTGCGGCGCAATCCGCGCGGCCAGCGCGGTCCACTGTTTCGCATCCAGCTGAGCGGGATCATGCGCCAGCCGCAACATCGCCAGATTGTTGGCATCTGCGGCGCTAAACTCGGGGTGGTCGCGCAGCGACTCCAGACTGGCAATGGCCGCATCCGGCTGATTCAACAGGTTCTGGGCATGGGCCAGCAAGCGCACCAGTTGCGGGGCCGGTCCCATGCGCAGCCGGGCTTTCTCCAATACGGCGGCGGCCTCGGGTACCCGACCCAGTTCCAGGTAGAAGGTCGCCAGGCGCACCGCGGCTTTTTCCGCGTCCGGACGCCGGGACAGGTCGTCTTGCAACAGCTGCTCGGCACGACCGAGACGGCCGCTGGCGACCAGGGATTTGACCGCCAGCTCGCGCGCCCGGTCGAAATCCGGATCGCGCGCCAGCAAGGCCTCCATCCGCTCGGCCGCCGCAGCCGCACCGGACTGCCGTCCCAGCATGTTGTGCAAGGCCACAAGCAGAGGCCGCGAACGCGGGGCGCGGCGCAAACCCTCGGCCAGCGCCTGCGCCGCGAGCTCCGGTTGCTCGGCCGCCTGCAATGCCAGGCTGCGCAGCCCGTCTGCCAGCCCGGTTTCGGCGAACTGATCCTCGGCGATATTCAGAGCGGACTGAAATGCCACGGCATTGTTTTGCACAATGTGCAGTTGCGCGGTTTGAATCAGCGCCGCGGGCCGACCGTACAGAGCTTGCCCCAGGATTTCGACCGGCCCAATACCCGGAATGCGCGCAGCGCCCCCTGCGGGGTCTTGCCGGCGGGCAGATAATCGCGCGACGAGTTCCCGCATTTGCGCCGCGCCGCCATCCAGACCGTAAAGTTGGCGGATCAACTGGGCCACAGAGCGTGGCTCGGCGCACTGCGCCAGAGCTGCGGTCAAGGCCAGGATCAGGGACTGCGCCGAATCGGTTTCGGCCAGGCGCAGGGCCGCTTCCAGTTCCAAATTCCCGGCCCGGGTTCCGGGCTCAAGCTGGTCCAGGCTCCAGGACTCAGTAAGCAGCGCGTGCCCGGGTGCAAGATCAGCCAGCGAATCGCGCAACGCCATGGCCAAACCATATTCGCCGCGGTCATGCTCCAGTCGCGCCAGGGCTGCCCGGGCTGGCAGATGCCAGGGGTGCAGGTTCAGCAGGCTCTTGAGGGTTGCCCGGGCCTGCGGCTGATCGCCGGCCTGCAGCGATTGTTGAGCCTGGGCCCAGCTGTAGTCGGTCCATTGGCGCAGGAGCAGGTTGCTCACGGTGGGATACACCGCCACGCCCCCGCCGGTCAGGACGGCCAACCAGCAAATCAGGCGCAGTATCCTGGCAGACATCAGAAACGTGCGCGTCGCGGCACCGGCCCCGCCCGCTTAGCGTGCCCCTTCAGGCTTGGCCGCCAGCCTGGCGAGCATGGCCCTGGTCTGCTTCTGCTGAGCCGGCGCAAGCCCACCGGCTGAGAGGGCGGCCTCCAGTTCCAGGCGGGCCCGTTCGTCCGCCTCCTGGGCGTAGTACACAGACCCCAGGTGGAAGCGCAATTCGCCGACGCCGGGGAGGGCCCGGGCCGCGCGCTCCAGAATTTCCACAGCCTGATCCAGCTCGCCGAGCCGAAAATGCGCCCAGCCCAAGGTATCCAGAAACATGGGATGGGCATTCGGCGCGCTGGCGCGGGCGAGCATGATGTCGCGCGCCCGTCTATGCGCTGATGCCTGGCTGCGATGCTCAAGCAGCAGCATGGCCAGATTATTGGCAATCACATCGAACTCGGGATTGCTGCGCAGCAGATCTTCATAAATTTCGATGGCCGCTTCCGCCTGCCCAGCGACCTGATGGGCATCCGCCAGTTGCAGCTTGGCCGGAATCGAATCCGGGTCCAGGCTTAACGCCCGGCGGGCCGTGGCGATGGCGTCGCGTCCCTGGCCCTGATCACCCAGCATCGCCGCCAGGGTCAATACGGGCCCCACGTGATCTGGCGATTCGCCCTGTGCCTTGAGCAGCTGCGCGCGCGCCGAGGCCGTCTCTCCGGCATCCTGGTATTGATGCGCCGCCAGAATTCGCAGGGTGACCGGACTGGGGCGGTTCTGCCCGGCCCGGGCCCGCGCCTGCCAGCCGCGCAGATCCGAATTCAGGGTCACCGACAAGATATCAGCGCCCAGCGCGTCATCGTCCGGCGCGCCGGATCGCTTCTCGCTGCTAACCGGCTCAAGGCTGGCGGCCAGATCGTCCGCCAGCCCGGCCAGGCGCCTGGCTGCCGGTAGTGGACCGTCCGCCAGGGCCCAGGCCTGGGCCAGCATGCGCACGGCCATGACATTGCCCGGCGCCAGTTCGTGTGCCCGCAAGAAGGCCTTGGCCGCCTGCGCATACTCCTTCTGGGCCATGAGCGTGCCGCCCTGCAACATGGGTCCGACCGGACTGCCCGGCGCTTCGTTTACGGCGTCCTGCGCCAGGGCCATGGCCGCCGCGTAGTTCCTTTCGCGCAAATAGGTCTGGACCTGCCGCACACGCGGCGTAGCGGCCACCGGCCAGGCCTCATTGGCATTACCAAACTCTTCGCGGGCGTCGGCCAGGCGACCTTCGTTCATCAGAAATTCGCCCAGCCCGAGACGCGCCGCGGGGTTGGCTTGATCGTTGCGGGCCCACTCACGCAGCAGGGCCTCGGCCGACTCCACCCGCCCGCTGCTTACCAACAGTTTGGCGAGCAGGCCCAGGCCCTGCCTGGTCGCCGCCTTGTTCTGTACCGCGGCGGCAAGATCATCCAGCGCGGCATCCACGTCGCCCAGGGCAAAATTGGCCTGCCCCCGCAGCAAATGGGCGTGACCGTCAGCATCCTGGGTATTGAGCAGTTCGGTGAGTACGGCCCGGGCCAGATCCGGCTTGCGATTCTGCAAGTACAGCTCGGCCAGCAAGCGCACGCCCTGCCCGCGGCGCTCCGGATCGGCAACGCTTTGCAGGGCTTTGGAAAGCTGCGTGGCCGCCCGATCCAGCTGCCGCACATCTCGCAAGGCACTGACCTGCGCCAGACGATAGGGCCAGGGATCGACTTCACTCGCGGCATAGTTATCCGCCACCCGCAGCGCCGCCTCCAGCCCGCGCTGGCGGGCAACGAAACCGATGTAGGCCAGGCGCGCGTTCTGGCGATCGGGTTCGGGGCGTTCAGCGGAGCGCAGATAGAAGGCCTCGGCCGGCTGGATGGCGCCGATATTTTCCAGCAGCAAATTGCGCATCAGGTCCTGCTCCAGCGGCAAGATCACAGAATCCAGCGCGCTCAGCGTCTGGCGCGCCTGTTGAGGATCCCCCAGTCGAAGCTGCGCGGCAGACAGGGCCAATATCAGTTCGGGGCGCGGCCCGAGTGCCGCGATGGCGCGCGATAATGCCGCATGCACCAGCTCCGGGCCACCCTTGGCGAAACCGGCGTGCGCCAAAAGCATCCAGTACTTCTGCTCGGATGGCTGGACTTCAACCAGCCGGTACGCGTGGGTATACGCCACTTCGGCGCGCCGCAGGCGCAACGCCGCCTGGGCCGCGACGCGCAGACCATCGGGGTTGGACGGGTCGCGGGCAAGCAGGGCCTCGGCGGATTCCAGCGCCTTGAGAAAATCGCCCAGCTCCAGATGCATGCGGGCGATGGCCGCCTGGGCCTCAAGGGATTTCGGGTCGCGCCGCGCAACCGCCTGGTAGTAAAGCAGGGCCTCCTTGTGGCGGCCCAGTTCCTCATCAACCCGCCCCAGTTGGTAAAAGGCTTCCGGGGCCTCGGGGCGGAATTCCAGCACGGTGAGGAACTCCAGCCTTGCCTTGCCCATCTCCCCGGCGTCAAAACGCTCCAAACCACGCTGGTAATGCCGTCCGGCCAGGCGCTCGTCGGCGTTGAAATCAATCAGCGCGACACCCAGTGCAAAGGGCAGCGCCAGGAGGGCCAGCCAGGCCGACCAGCCCAGGCCGGGGCGCTTGGGCGTCCGGGATTTGCCCATGGAGTCCAGCGCGGAGCTGGCCACTTTTGCGAAAGTCGTAGACATTGCAACCCTAGGGAATGATGTAGCCGTCAAAATTGAGTTGGCGGGCGAAATCGCCCAGCCGGGTATCGGCGTCGGTCCAAGTTTCGCCCGAATCCAGCGGCGTGACCAAACGGATCAGGGTCGCATCCGAGCGCCGCCGGAACAGGGCATCGATGGAACGGTACCAGCGCAGCATGCGTTCACTGATGATCTGGCGACCCGCCTGAACATACCAGTAATAAACCAGCTGTTGCTGCTGCTTGCGCTGGATGGGCGCCCGATTGACGACCAGTTCCTCCCCCCACAGGCGCACATCGGGGATCTCGTGCGGGCGGATGTGTTTGACGGTCCAGCCCTTGCCCGGCAGGCAGATCCGCGGCGTGGGCGTCCGGCTGCGCTCGCGCTGCACGTCCCAACTGGCCATGAACAACTGCACGCCCGGCTTCTGCCCGGAGCGGTATTCGGTCAGCAAGTATTCCGACGGATCCAGCAACTCGACAACATTTTCTTTCAGTTCGCCGGGCACGCCATGGCGCTCGCCGATCTGGCGCGGGAATTCGGCCAGGGGTGTGCGCGGCGGCACGATCGGTTCCGGTTCGTAAAGGAGCAGGACCGAGGCCGCCAGCAACACCAGCAAGGCAGTGACGCGCACTGCCGTCGGCGAACCCGGCGCCGGCGCGCCGGTGGTGCGGCGCAGTTCCAGAACGTCAAAATCAAGGACCCCGTCCAGCCCATCGGCGCGGGTGACCAGAGCGACCACCCCGACCACGGCGAGCAGCAGGATCAACGCCCCCAGGAATACCACCCAGCCTTCAAAATAGTGGAAAAAGCCCATCGCGGCTTCCAGACCGAAAAATTCCACCAGGATTCCGGTCACACCGATCCGCAATGCGTTCATGAACACCGCAATCGGCACGCTGGCCAGCATGACCACGCCTTTGTAAAACCAGTTGGCGCGCAAAAACACCGCGACCAGAAAAGCCAGACTCATCAGTGGAAACAGATAGCGCAGACCATCGCAGGCTTCGGCAACCTGCAGCTGCACGGCGCCCAGATCGATGACATTGCCCTCGCGGATCGCGGCGACGCCGCCCCAGCGCACCACGGCCGTGCCCAGATCCGAGCTGATCAACTGCAAGCGCAGCGACAAACCGTCGTAAAGCGTACCGGGCAGGGGCAGCATGAACAGCAGAAAGGCCAGCGGCACGGCGAAGTGGCGGACCCCGCGCCAGCCGGTCAGGCTTTGCAGCAGGCCGATTAACAGGATAAGCACACCCGCGGACGCCAGCGCCCGCGACAGGCTCCATTCGCCGATCAGAACAGCCACGGCGCCCACCAGCAGCACCGGTACGCCAGCCCAGCTATGCGCCCAGCCCGGCGCCCCGGCCCGCAGCTGCCAGGCCAGATAAGCCGCGATGACTGGCGCCAGAAAACCGTGGCTATATTCGGGCTGCACCCACCAGATACCCACCAGGGCACTAACTGGCTTGGCCAATACGAACAGGGCCGCCACCAGGAGCAAGGCGGGCAGGCCTGTGGACAGTACCGTGGGGCGGGAAAGATTTACCTGCACGTCCCGATCATGCATAGTTCGGATACTCAAGTCCTTTGGGACTCAGCTTAAGATTGGTCGGCATCTTAACCTGAACCCCCCCCTATTTGCGGAACAGATTCCCTCATGTCTCGGCTTGAAGCCCTCGTTACGAATGGCCTGTCCGGCCTGCATTACGTTCTCGCCCTGGGGATCGCTGGCGCACTTGCGCTGTTTGCAATTTTTACGGCCTATTCCGCACTCGTGTTGCCAAAATGGCTACGCGGCGCGCGCTTTTCAGAAAGCCTGCGCCATGTGCCGGCCTTGCGCATCATGCTGCTCAGCCTGCAAAGCACCGCCTTCTTGGGGGTCCTGCTGGTGGCCAGCGGATTAGCCTTGCGCGTGACCGGGCGACCCGAGCCGGACGGCAAAGGCAGCGTGTTCCTGTGGCAAAGCGCCCTGTCCCTGCACGAAATTCTGGCGGCCGGCACCCTGCTGCTTCTGGCCGGGGCCCTGGTGCTCATCTCGCCGCGTTTGCGTGACCGCCTGGCCTATAGCAAGCGCTTCTGGTTGCTGGCCCTGGGAGCTACCGCCGCGACCGCGCTTACCGTATACCACTCACTGCGCGTTTTCTGATGACCAAAGCCCCCGCAACGCCCAACAATCGCCGCGTATTGCTTATCGGCTGGGATGCCGCCGACTGGCAGGTCATCAATCCACTTATGGATGCCGGCAAAATGCCGCATCTGGAAAAGCTGGTGAACGGCGGGGTCATCGGCAACCTGGCCACCCTGAATCCGCCGCTCTCGCCGATGATGTGGACCTCCATCGCCACCGGCAAGCGCCCCTACAAGCACGGAATCCACGGCTTTAGCGAACCCGACCCCCACAGCGGTTATGTGCGCCCGGTGACCAATCTGGCCCGCAAGACAAAAACCCTGTGGAACATCTTCAATCAGCTGGGCAAGCGCAGCAATGTGGTCGGCTGGTGGCCGTCACATCCGGCCGAACCGATCAACGGCGTCATGGTGTCCAATCATTTCCAGCAGGCCGCCGGCACCCTGGATCAGCCCTGGCCCATGCGCCCAGGCACCGTGCACCCCGAGCGACTGATTGAACCCCTGTCCAAACTGCGGGTGCACCCCAGCGAACTGGAAGCCGATGCCATCCTGAGCTTTGTGCCCAAAGCCGCCGAGGTCGATCAGGACCAGGACAAACGGCTGGAATCGGTCGCAAAGATCATTGCCGAAAATGCTTCGGTGCATGCGGCGGCCACGGCCATCATGCAATTGGAGCCCTGGGATTTCATGGCCGTTTACTACGACGGCATAGATCATTTCGGGCACGGCTTCATGAAGTACCATCCGCCGCGCCTGCCCTGGATTTCCGAGCAGGATTTCGAGCTCTATAAGGACGTCATCGAAAGCGGCTATCGCCTGCACGATCTGTTTCTGGGCGCCATGCTGCAGCTGGCCGGCGACGACACCACGATAGTGCTGGTTTCAGACCATGGCTTCAAATCGGATCATCTGCGGCCCAGGAACCTGCCCAATGAACCCGCCGGCCCGGCCGAAGAACACCGCCACTACGGCATGTTTCTGATGCATGGCCCCGGCATCCGCCAGGATGAGCGGGTCTATGGCGCGACCCTGCTGGATGTGGCGCCGACCATACTTGCCGCCTGCGGTTTGCCAGTCGGCGCGGACATGGATGGCAAGGCTCTGGTCAATGTTTTCGAAGACCCGGAGCCCGTGCAAACGATTCCGTCCTGGGACGCCGTTCCCGGCAACGATGGCAGCCATCCCAAGGACCGCAAGATCGATCCGGTCGAAGCCCGCGAAGCCCTCAATCAGCTGGTCGCCCTGGGCTACATCGACGAGCCCGCCGCGGATCAGGACAAGGCCGTTGCCGAAACCGTGCGCGAGCTGCATTTCAATGTGGCCCGCTCCTATCTGGACGCCGGCGAGATGCGCGAGGCGGCGCGGCGTTTTGCCAGCCTGTGGGAGCAGTTTCCCGAGGAGCATCGCTTCGGCATCCATCTGTTCAAGTGCGAGCGCGCCCTGCGTCGCACGGCCGAGGCCCGCGCAACTTTCGACAAACTCATCGCGCGCAAGCAGAAGTACGCGCTCGCCGCGCGCGAAGAACTGCAACGACTCAGCGAAGAGCTCAAGGACAAGCCCGCCGAAGACATATCCCGAGCGGAACAGACCCGGATTCGCAAGCTCAAGACCAGCGCCGGCACCAATCAGGCCACCCTGGCCTTCATGGAGGCCAGCCTGCTGCACGACGAAGGCCGGCATGCCGAAGCGCTGAGTCAACTGGCGATCGCGGAACAGGGCGAGGTGTTCAAGCCGGCCCTGTACAACCAGATCGGCGACGCCTATCGGCGGCTGAAACAGTTTGAGCTGGCCGAGCAGAACTACCGCAAAGCCCTGAGCCTCGACCCGGAGGATGCCGCGGCCATTTTGGGCCTGGCCCGCACCTTCCTGGCCCGTGGCGAATACCAGCAGGCGGCCCAGGCGGCACTGGATGCGGTCGGTCTCATCTACTTCAACCCCCCGGCGCATATGCTGCTGGGCGTGGCATTGCTGCGCATGGACCGGCTGGTGGATGCCGTCAGCGCCCTGCAGGTCGCGGTCTCGCAGAACCCCAATTTCGCCGCCGCCCACCGGCTGCTCGCCCACATCTATGGATTCCGCCTGGCCAAGCCGAAATCGGCTCAGGCCCATCGCGAATTGGCCCGCAGCGCATTCCGCCAGACCCAGGCCCTGCGCGACGATACGGCGGCCGACGCAGCGCCGGACGCCGATGCCCAGGCCGCTGATTTGCCGCTGGCCGGCGGCCCGATCAGCACCCGGAATACCGGTCATGTTCCGGCGTCGCAGCGCGTCACCATCGTTTCCGGACTGCCCCGCTCCGGAACGTCGATGATGATGCAAATGCTGGCCGCGGGTGGCCTCGCCCCGCTGACCGATGAGGCGCGCGCGGCCGACAGGGGCAATCCGCACGGCTATCTCGAACTGGAAAAGGTCAAGAAGCTGCCGGTGGACAAGAGCTGGCTGGATGAGGCTCAGGGCCGGAGCCTGAAAGTGGTCATGCCCCTGGTCAACCAGCTGCCGGGCAACCAGCACTATCGCATCATCGTCATGCTGCGTCGCCTGGCCGATGTGGTTCGCTCACAAAGCTCGGAGCTTCGGCGCTTGCAGCGCGACGGAGCGAAACTTGAAGATCAGCAGCTGGCGGCCAGTTTCGGCCAGCAATTGAAAAGCTCGATCTTGCATTTGCGCAGGCAGCCCAATATTGATCTTTTGCTGGTGGATTACGATGCCACCATCGCCGATCCGCAGGCCGCTGCTGGCCAACTGGCGGAGTTTCTGGACGCCCAGCTGGATCCGCGGGCCATGGCTGCGGCGGTCAATCCGCAATTGCATCGTTTTCAGGCCACGGCGCCAATCGCGGCAGGCACCGCGTAGTTTGCAGCCCGCAGGGCGGAACATTTTGTGCGGCCGCTCTTGAGTCACCGCCGCACATATTCTATAGTCGCGACTGGGCAATAGTTTCTACTATTAAACGCGTCCGAAATGGCGCGATAAGGGAATACAAAATGGTCACCAAGCCAAGCAAATCCAAAGCATTTGATCTTCAGCTTGCCGGATATTCCGCTGCGGCCCTTGCCGCGCTGGCTCCGGCCGCTGCCGGTGCCGCAATTGTAAAAAATGCGGGAACCTGTACAGCATCTGGCGGCGGCGCCGCCGTGTGCACGCTGACCACCGGTTTTGGCTTATCCACGATTACGCTGGATGTGAATGGTGACGGCGGCGCGGGCGACGTGTTTTTCCGCGTCCCGGCCGGCGGCGGCAACAACGACATGAATGCGGCTGGCGCTGGGGCCGGTAATTCCTTTGTCGGTACCGCGCCGGGCTTCGGGCTGGCCAACGTCAAGGAAGGATTCCTGGTCGGCGCTGGCGTTGCGACTTCGGTAGGCGCAGCCAACCCCTATTTCTTCGCCAGTTCGGTGGGTGCGTTTTATAACAACAGCCTGGTGGGCAATCTGGTCGGTGGTACCAATCTGGTGGGCTTCCGCTTTACCATTGGCGGGAGCACGCACTTCGGCTTTGCCAACATCACCCTGGACGACGTGCTGGATACGCTGACCGTCAACAGCTGGCAGTACGAAAGCGTGGCCGGTCAGGCGATCCAGGCCGTGACGCCAGCACCGGCTTCATTGGCGCTGCTGGCCTCTGGCGCCGCGGGCCTCGCCGCCCTGCGCCGGCGTCGCCGCAAGAATGACAAGCCGGAATTGGGCACGGATGCAGTCCCCGCCTGAGCCGCTGGACGCAGCAGCAAAAAGCCACCCAAAGCGGTGGCTTTTTTGTGGGCGGGTACTTTCTGTGCCGCTAAGGCAACCAGGACTCGGGTTGTGCGAACAAGTCCAGCAGAGGCGCCGAGACGCGCTGCCACTCAAAACGTGCGGCATTGTCCTGCGCCGCGATACTCAAACCCTCGTGCAATTGGCCGTCTTCAATCAGACGATGCAAGGCCGCGGCTGTCCCGGACACATCGCCGGCTTGCGGAAACAAGCCGCCGGCGCCGCAGACTTCGGGAATCGCGCAGGCATTTGAGCTGACCACGGGGGTTGCGAAGGCCTGCGCCTCGACGGCCGGAATACCAAAAGACTCGCACCGACTCATCAGACAGAAACTGCCGGCCTGCCGATACTGATCCAGCAGATCTGCCCGGGGCAGCGCCCCGGTTATCTCCACCGTCGCGGTCAGATCGAGCGCGGCAATCAGGGCGCGAATTTTCTGCTCATAAAGCGCCGACGCCCAAGGCCCGGCAATTGTCACTTGCAGCTCCGTCACGCCGTAATGGCGACGCAGTTCAGCAACCGCCTGGACCAGGGTTTCCACGTCCTTGTGCGGGGCCATCACCGACACGCTGAGGATATTGCGCGGGTCGCCGGGCTGCGTGGCCCGCCCAGCCGCAGCATATAGCTCCGGCTCCAGGCCGGTATAGATCACCTGGGCATGGCGCGGTTCCGCGCCGGCGGCATCGGCGAACAGGCGCTCCATATAGGCCGAAAGATAAAGCATGGCGCTGGCGCCCCTGACCGCATTGGCATAGGCCCTGCGCTGCAGCCAGGCCTTGGCCTGCTCGGCCCGGCTCTTGGCAAAATCGTCGACCAGGGCCCAGGGATTCATCGCGTAGGTCAGTTGCGGCAGCTTCAGCCCGGGCACGATAGACCCGGTCGGGTTGAGCAGAGCCTCTGTCTGCCAGGCGCTGAGCTGGGCCGGCAACCGCACCGACTCCCACCAGGCCCGGCGGGCCCAATGCTGCGTTTCGGGCGGGCAAATCCGCCATTCGACCTGTGAGCCCAGATCTTCGACCAAATCCTGGTTGCCCGCATGATGCAAGACCAGAATCTGGTGCGCTCCGGTCGCGGCCAGTTGGCGCAGATGTCCGCGCAACACGGCACGACCGCTGAAATTCGTCAGCGCCAGGGCATTGATGGCAATGCGCATCAGCTGCTCCGGCCCGGTTCGTTGTCGCAGGCCAGCGCCGCCGCGTAGGCCGCTTGCACGCCCGCGAGGGTTTTTTGCGCGGTCAGCTCAGCGGCCCGACGTTGGCCCCGCGCACCCAGCTCGGTGGCGAAATGGGCATCGCCCAGAACTTGTTCGCATGCCGCGGCAAAGCCTTGCTCGTCCTGCGGATCACATAGCAGCGCCCCATCGCCCAGCACCT
>JBFIIN010000064.1:0-12057 GCA_041601225.1 Oceanococcus sp. | reverse complement strand
GGTATTGCCGCTCGTGCGTGTCTCATAGGCAACCATCGTCTCGAGATTCAGAACGACGCGAGTACGGCCGCTGGCCTCAGCCGTCAGCACCGTATCCAGCGGACCCAGGTTTACATCGCGACGGCGCGACGTCAGGCCGAGCAGGAAGCGGCGCAAAGGCAAGCTGCACAGGAAGCCGCAGCACGCCATGCTGAGGAGCAAGCCAACCAAGCGGCCAGGCAACGGCGCCTGGACGAGGAGCAGCGCGCAGCGGAAGCCCAGCGGGAGAGGGATGCCGCCGCCGCGCAACGCGCTGAGGAACTGGCCGAACGCGACGCGCCGGCGCGTCGCGCGGCTGAGGAACAGGCCCGCAAACACCAGGCCGAAGCGGCATCCGAAAAGCGACAGCGTGAGTTACGGGCCGAGCAAGAGCAGGCCGTGCGGGACAAGGCGGCCCGCGAAGCCCGCGAGCGTGAGCAGGCGGCGCAGAGGCAGCGTCAAGCCGAAGCTGAAGCGCTGCGTCAAGCCGAAGCCGAAGCTGAAGCGCAGCGCCAACGCGAAGCAAAGGAGGCTGCCGAGCGGGAAAAAAGCGACCAAAGCACGCCGTTTCCAATTGGCTTCTAGTCGCGGCTTTACGGATGGTTTATCGTTGTTGATCGATGGTTGAAGGAGGAGCTCATGAATCTTGTAACGGCGGCCTGCAAGCCGGCCTTTCTGAAATCGGCAGCTGTATTTCTCTCGATATTGATGGTCACGCCGGCCTGGTCAGCAGCTCCTTCGGCGTTCTGGCAGGGGCGCGCCTCCATCTCGCTGGGTCAGTACGACACCGATGGGCGCGACAACAGCGGGTCGTTGAGCGCTGACGGGAACATAGTCGGGCTCGATCTGGGCGGATCCTTTGGCGCCAATTTCTGGAAAGCCGATGCGCTGGGAGCGCTGCTGTTCGACATTGAACTGGATTTTCTGACCGTGGGCTCCATCGATTTAACCCTGCGGGATAGCAATGGCAACGTCGTGGGTTCGACCAGCGGGGACGATTTTGACCGCACCGATCTGAAGTTCACCGTCGGCCAGCAGTTCAGCCTCGGGCTGGTGCCGTTCATTGGCTACCGGATCGCGTATCAGGGAGACGGACTGCTTGACGACGAAAACTACCAGGAAAAAGGAATCGTCTTGGGTCTTGCCTATAGCGGGATTGAACTCGGAAAAGCCGCAAAGCTCGGGCTTTCCGTGGCCTACAATGACGACGAACTCGAATTCGACAATGGGGCCACCGTGGACGTGACCGGGTACAGCGCTCGGGCCACGGTGAACCTAACCGGCGTCCCACTGGGTTTCAGTCTCAAATACCAAACCTTCGAAGATGACCGGTCAATTATCCGGGAGAATTATTTGACGGCTTCGATGACCTGGTATTTTCTGCGCGGCTTCGCGAAGTAGCACTGGCTGCCGGCTGTCGCCGCATGGAATTCGGGGCCCGCTCACCAGCGGGCTTCCTGGACATAATTTGACATAATCTTTCTTATACGCAGTTATGGATGTGTTCAGCCGCGAGCGCGATCGGACCTGATGGCCTGGATGCGTACCTAACCCAAGGCCTGATGCACGTGCTCCGAATCTTGATCTTTGCGTTGACCCGACGAGACGCTGCGTGAGCCCCCGCGACCGGATGGCGGTACACGGCGCGGCTCTTGACGGCCATGCACCGCCATGTTCAGCTCCAGGCACGCTTGCGGACCGTGCACTGACAATGCCGAAATGTCCGCACGCGAACACGGAATTCTCCGACCGCCCGCTGGACCTCGATCCGGTCTGACGACGATTTCCGCACGTCTGCGGGGCCATGCGAAGCAACCAGCTGTGCCTGGCACTTCCAGCCCGCGCTCAGCGCGATGTCGGCCGGACCAATCACCCGGCGTCGATTGCGCGACAGAGAACGGCTGGCTGCGCGATTTTGGTCTGCATGGTGAACGGCTCAGGCCGTTTCTGAAGGATCATCGCTAACGATTTGTTGATATTGAGTTTGCTGCGCTGCCCCGACTAGTGCGGACAGCGCAGCCATTGGTTATCCTTAGAGACCTTTCACAGGAGCTTCTTGCGGCATGAGCGACGAGCCGGCCATCGATATTTCCGTTCTCAGGGGTTTTGTCCCGCTCAATGGTCTGCGTCCGGAAAGCCTGCAGCAGATCCACAAGCGCATCGTTGTCGAGTCTGAAAAGGCCGGCAAGTTCCTGTTCGAGATCGGCAGTTCCAATTCCGACTCCTATTACGTTCTTGACGGCGCGGTTGATCTTATCGACAAGGCCGGCAATGCCTTGCGCACGATTACCGGAGGTACCGCCGAAGCCCAGCACCGTCTGGCCCACCAGGTACCGCGCAAGATGTCAGTACGCTGCGCGACGCCGGTGACCTACTTCCGCATCGATTCCAGTCTGCTTGACGTCATGCTGACCTGGGATCAGACCGGAAATCTGGAGGTCAGCGAGGTCAATCATCAGGAGCACAACGAGGATTCCACCGACGACTGGATGACCCGGTTGCTTCAGATGAAAGCGTTTCAGCGCGTGCCTCCGGCCAACCTCCAGGCGATGTTCATGCGCCTGGAGGAAATTCAGGTCGAGCCAGGTGAGGTGGTGATCAAGCAGGGAGAAGATGGCGACTTCTTCTATGTGATGATTTCCGGCAAGGCCCTGGTGATGCGCGAATCCCCCAATGCCAAGCCCATTCGTCTGGCCGAATTGGGTTCCGGAGCCTGTTTTGGTGAAGAAGCTCTGATTTCCAGTGCCAAGCGCAACGCGACCATCAAGATGATGACGCCGGGGACCCTGATGCGCCTGGCCAAGAAAGATTTTGATGACCTGCTCAATGCGCCCCTGGCACGCAAGGTGGCCCGAGAGGACGCGGACAAGATGGTCCGCAGCGGAAACTCGGCCTGGCTGGACGTGCGCCTGCCCAGCGAATTCAAGAACGCGCATATCGAAGGCGCGCAGAACATTCCGCTCTACATGCTGCGCCCGCGCCTGGCGACGCTGAAAAAGGACACCACGTATATCGCCTACTGCGACAGCGAGCGGCGCAGTTCAGTCGCCTGCTTTGTACTCAGCCAGAAAGGTTACGAGTGTTATCTGCTCAAAGACGGCTTTACGCCCGAAGTTTGAGCCTACATGGTGTGCGTGGGTCGGTCGGAGGATAAGGCGCCTGCGAGGATGGTTTCGATTTTCTTCAGCGTTTCGCCCCCATCCTGATCGCTGAATTGAACCCCAATGCCTTGATGGCGCTTGTTCTGAGCGCCGGTCGGAGTGACCCAAATCACCTTCCCGGCCACGGGCAGGCGCTCATTGTTTTCCATCAGGGTTAGCAAGATGAACACCTCATCTCCCAGCTTGTAGGGCTTGCTGGTAGGAATGAACAGCCCGCCATTTTTCACAAATGGCATATAGGCCAAATACAGGGCGTTCTTCTCCTTGATGGTCAGCGTCAGAATACCAGGCTGGCTCATGATGTCCTTGGCGCGCTCCGCGCCCTGCGGGTTTCGGTGACGAACAGGATAAACAAGCCCTCGAGCGCCAACAAGCGATTGATCGGCGTTCGCGACCCCCGTTTGGTTGCGGCGATAGCGTCCCAGACCTTGAAGTAGGCGCTGCGCTGCGCCGGATCAACTTTCTGAGCCTGCTCGAACAGGTGGATTTGCCACCAGTCCAGAAATTCCGGCCAGGCCCCATCATCGATCTGTCCCGCGGCGCTGACCGGATCCGCGCGCTCCGACGCCAGGTGCGCCACGCAAATGCGCCATCGCCCTTCCCGAGCGCTGACGTCAGCCTCGGATCGATGCAGAGCCAAAAGTGGACTGCCGCCGGCCGATTCAAGCCCTGCTATGGCCCCGGGCTCCACGCCGTGCAGCCAGGTCTCGGCTTCGGCTCGGGTCGCACGCGGCATTGCCAACAGCTGGCAGCGGCTGCGGATCGTCGCCGGAACCACCGAGAGTCGCTCCGCAGTCAGCACCAGGGTGACCCCGGTGGGTGGTTCTTCAAGAGTTTTCAAAAACGCATTGGCCGCCGACACATGCATCCGGTCCGCACCGATCACCACGCCAAACCGCCTCGAACTGCGGCTGCCTGTCAATTGCATCTTGCCGCGAAATTCGCGGATCTGCTCGACCAGAATCTCGCGCTTGTCAGGCGCCGGCTCGATCAGCGCAAAATCGGGGTGGCTGCCGACCTGACATTGCATACAGGCCGGGCACTGGCCACAGGAACGCAGCTGCGGGTCTGGTACTTCGCACAGTCCCCCGCGGGCTAGAGCCAGGGCGAAGGCGCGCTTGCCGCCGTGCCTCGGCCCATGAATCAGCAAGGCCTGAGCCATGCGGTTGTGCTGCCGCGCAATAACCAGCTGCTCCCAGGCCGCGCGCTGCCAGGGATGTGGGGGCGGTGGCAGCTTCAAACCAAATCCTCGATCGCCTTGAGCGCGCCGCGGATGACCGCCGGGATATCGCCCGTCGCATCAACGCACCGATAACGTTCCGGGTCCTGTGCAACCAGCCCGAGGTAGGCGTCCCGCACCCGATTCATGAAGGCCTGATCTTCGCGGTCGAAACGATTCAACGCACCGCGCCGCGCCGCACGCGCGAATCCCTGCTCAACCGGAAGATCCAGAACGACCACGCGATCCGGCAGGGTCTGATCGACGACCCGCCCTGCTAGGCTTTCGATCCAGGCCCGATCCATGCCCCGCCCCGCGCCCTGGTAAGCGCGGCTGGCATCGACAAAGCGATCGCAGAGGACCCAGCGGCCAGCCGCCAGGGCGGGTCGTATGCGTTGCGCAAGATGCGCAGCACGCGCCGCAAACATCAGTAGCAATTCACAATCGGGCGGCACGGGAGCTGAGTGCTCGGCCAGCAACACAGCCCGAATGGCTTCCGCCAGTTCGGTGCCTCCGGGTTCGCGCGTCACCTCCACCTCCCGACCAAGGCTGCGTAGGTGCTCAGCCAGCTCGCGAATCACGGTCGACTTCCCTGCCCCCTCAATGCCTTCAAGACAAATGAACTTTCCAGTTTGCATTTTGTTGCGCCTATTTGCGGAGCTGAAAACGCCGCACCGCGGCATTGTGTTCCGCGAGCGTGGCCGAAAACTCATGACTGCCGTCGCCACGGGAGACGAAGTACAAGCTGTCGCCAGGCGCCGGATGCAAGGCCGCGTGGATTGCTGACGATCCCGCCAGCGCAATCGGCGATGGCGGCAGACCGGCACGCGTATAGCTATTGTAGGGCGTGTCCGCCATCAGATCCCGGCGCCGCAGGTTGCCGTCGAATGCCTCACCAAGGCCGTAGATTACGGTCGGGTCGGTCTGCAGGCGCATGCCGCGCAACAAACGGCGCGCAAACACGCCGGCAATGGCCGGTCGCTCCTGTGCAAGCGCAGTCTCCTTTTCGACGATCGAAGCCAGAATCAGGGCCTCATAGGCCGATTTCAATGGAACATCCGGATCGCGATCTGCCCATTCCGCCGCCAGCAACTTCCCGAGTTGCTGGTGGGCGCGGCGTAGGAACTCGAAATCGGTAAGCCCTTTTGGAAAGTGGTAGGTTTCGGGCAGAAACTGGCCTTCCGCATGCACGCCCGGAGAGCCCAGACGCCGCATCAGCTCGGCATCGCTGACCGAGTGCAGAGTGTGAGTCAGCGCTGGCTGAGCTGCCAGCGCCTCCCGCAGCTCGCGGTAGGTCCAGCCCTCGATGATCGTGAACTGGTGCTGGCGAATTTCACCTCGCACCAGCATGGCCAGAGCTTGGGTTGCCGTTTGACCCGGACGCAACAGAAATTCGCCGGCCTGGATTCGACCGCTCCAGCCCCGCCATTGTGACCAGACTTTGAGCAGTTGACTGGCTCCCGGACTGCGCAGCCAGGCATTCGACTGCCATCGCCGCAACACGGTGGCGAGAGACTCACCGGAGCGTACCTCGAAGCTGGTCTCATGCGTGAAACCGAGCGGTTCCTGCTGGAGGCGATGCCAGCTCCATGCGAGAGCGATGCCGAGCAGCAAACCGCCGCCGACCACCCCATAAGCCAGTGATTTCAGCAAGTCGACCCCAGTCGTAAATACTCGGCAATGCGCAGGGCAACGGGCCCTGGCGCAAAGCGGATGTCCTCCCAATGGCTGACCGCTCGCAAACCCCACAGTGAGTTGGTCAGAAAAAATTCGCTGGCGTTTGCGCGACAGTGCGCGGCAGCGACCCGGGCCTGAATACAGGGCATGCCCAGCTCCACCGCGGCCTGCATCACCCGCGCACGCATCCGTCCAGCCACCCCGCACAGTGACAAGTCCGGTGTCGTGAGTCGCTCGTTCTCTACCCAGAACACATTGCTCATGGTGCCGCCGACCACCATGCCATCGACATCCATGAGCAGGCCCTCATCGATGGCTGGATCCGACCATTCGGCGCGCGCCAACACCTGCTCAAGTCGATTGAGATGCTTGATGCCGGCCAACGCCGCCTGCTGTGTCAGCTGAAGGCTGCAGGATCGCAATCGGCATGGCTCGCCGCGCGGGACGCCGTGCCCGGCATAGACGAGGCAAATCAGACGCGCAATGGCCGAAGCCGGGCCAGGTGCGTAGCCGCGGTGCGTGGCCGCCCGGGTAAGCAGCAGTTTGCAGCACCCATTTTCGACAAGCCGTCCGGCCCAGTCCAGTTCTGCCAGCAGGCGCGCGCGGCTCGGCACGCCCAGATTCAATCGCTGTGCGTCATCAGTCAAATGATCAACTTGACCTTCACTATCGACGGCTTGTCTGTCGGTAATGAGAACCGTCCTGAAGACGCCGTCGCCATAGGCCAGGCCGCGATCATCAAGGCTCAACCTGAGCTTGGCATTACCGTCGATGCGACTTGCTATCAGCATCAGACGGCCCGGAATATGTCCAGAACCGCGCGGGCTTTGGCGCGGGTTTCGGCGAGCTCGGCATGGGGATCGGAGTCTGCGACGATGCCTGCGCCGGCATCAAGCCGCCATTGCCCCTGCTCAGCGACCAGGCTGCGAATCAGAATGTTCATGTCCATCCGGCCATGATCTGAAATGTACCCCAGACTGCCGGTATAGGCGCCACGAGGGCGCCCCTCAAGCTCCGCGATGCGCTCCATGCAATGGAATTTCGGGCAGCCGGTAATTGTTCCACCTGGGAACACCGCCCGCAGGATATCGGTCAGCTGAATCTGGGGCCGCAGTTCACCCCGGATACTCGAAACGATGTGATGCACGCTGGCGTAGCTTTCCAGGGCCAGAAGTTCATCAACACTGACGCTTCCGGCCCGGCAGATACGACCCAGATCGTTGCGCTCCAGATCGATCAGCATGATGTGCTCTGCCCGTTCTTTGGGATTGGAGTGCAGTTCGGTCCGCAGCGCTGCGTCGGCGCTGGACCCTTGCCCGCGTGGCCGCGTGCCGGCGATTGGACGGGTGCTGATCCGCCCTTCGTCCACGAGGAGCAGGCGCTCCGGCGAGCTGCTGACGATGCTCATGTCTGGCCACAGCGCCAACGCCGAGAAGGGCGCGGGATTGCGCGCGATGAGCCGCCTGAACAAGCGTGCCGGATTTAGCCCCTCGGCCTCCAGACGCCAGCGCCGGGACAGGTTGAGCTGATAAATGTCCCCGGCGCGTATCCAATCCAGGCAACGATGTACCCCATCGAGGAATGCTGCATCCGGATCTTCAAGCACCCTAACTTCGACCTGTCGCTGATCCGCCCCGGCGACCGGAGTGGCCGCAATGAGCTGGCGAAAACTGGCTTTCTGCGCCGCCCCCCCCACCAGCCAGGTGCACCCCTCATTCAAGTCGACGATTATCGCGGCCTCGCAGCGCGTGGCGCGGGCGACCGGCAGGCCTGCGGCCTGTGGCAACTGCAGACGCGACTCGAAATGCCCGGCAAGCTCGTAGGCAAGATACAGGACCCAGCCCCCCAGAAACGGCAGATGGGAGACCGCCGGTGGTCGCTCTATGGGCCGCTCCAGCTCGGGCAGCATCGCCAATGGCGCACCCTGCACGGTGCGGACCGGGTCCGCGAACAGGATGTGGAATCGGGCCGTCGGACCAGCAGTCGAGCCGCTGTGAAACAGGAACGGGAAGCGCTTCGGTTCGCGTTGGTGCAGGGCCAGCAGATCAACGATCTGCGACAGCCGTTCCGGCTGGTCCGCAACCACTAAATCTGGCGAAAAATCAGGGTGCCGTTGGTGCCGCCAAACCCAAAGGAATTTGACAGGACAACATTCAACTCCGCGTCACGGGCCGTATGCGGGACATAGTCCAGATCACATCCGGCTCCGGGCTGGTCCAGATTGATAGTCGGCGGAATGATTCCGTCGCGCATGGCCAGGATGGAAAATATGGCCTCCACAGCTCCGGCAGCCCCTAACAGATGGCCGGTCATGGATTTGGTGGAGCTCACCGGCAGCTGCTTGACATGCTCGCCAAATACGGTTTTCAAAGCCGTGGTTTCGGCCAGATCACCAGCTAATGTCGATGTCCCATGCGCATTGACGTAATCGATATCTGCCGGATTGAGCTGGGCATCGGCCAGTGCGTTGAGCATGCATTGGCTCGCACCCTCTCCAGATTCCGGCGGGGCGGTGATGTGATATGCGTCGCCGCTCATGCCGAAGCCCACCAGTTCTGCGTAGATCGGCGCACCGCGCTTTCGCGCATGCTCAAGCTCTTCCAGCACGATGACCCCGGCTCCATCAGCCAGCACGAATCCATCGCGCTCGGCGTCCCATGGCCGACTGGCACGCTGCGGGTCGTCGTTGCGCTGCGACAAGGCACGCGCGGCGCAAAATCCGGCCATCCCGGCCGGACTCGACCCCGCCTCGGCGCCACCAGTGACGAAAACATCGGCATCACCGTACGCGATCAAGCGTGCCGACAGCCCCATGCAATGCGTGGCCGTAGTACAGGCTGTCACTGTCGCCAGGTTCGGGCCCTTGATCCCGGTCAAGATTGAAATGTTTCCCGAGATCATGTTGATGATGCTGCTGGGCACGAAAAAGGGACTGACTTTGCGCGGCTTGCCGGTATCTTGCAGGACCTTGCAGTAACGTTCGATCGTACCGATGCCGCCGATGCCCGACCCCACGTGGATGCCCACCCGATGTGCGTTGTCCGGGGTGATTTCCAGAGCCGAGTCGTTGAGCGCCTGCAGGGCCGCCGCTATGCCGTAATGGATGAATTCATCGGCCTTGCGAGCCTCTTTCGGACTCATGAATTGCGCAATATCAAAATCGCGCACAAGTCCGGCAATCTGGGTGGAATATTCGGTGACGTCGTAGCGGTCGATGCGGGAGATTCCGCTCCGACCGTTTACGACGCTATCCCATGCGTCCTTGACGTTCAGACCAACGGGCGTGACCGCGCCCAGACCGGTGACAACGACACGCCGTTCGCGCATGTTCGGCTACTTGGAGAATGGGCTTTGGGCATGCCCGTCAGGGCCAGGCCATACTACGTTCAGGAATCACCCGCGGCATTGGCTTCGATGTAACCCAGGACATCACGAAAGGTGACTATCTTTTCCGCTTCCTCGTCAGGAATATCGATCTCGAACTCTTCTTCAAGAGCCATCACGAGTTCGACAGTGTCCAGCGAATCGGCCCCCAGATCATCAACGAACCGTGCATCCGGCGTGATTTTGTCCGACTCAACACTCAGCTGCTCCGCGATGATCTTCTTGACTCGCTCTTCAACACTGCTCATCTATTAACTCCCAAAGAATACAGGCTGCAGTTCCGCTGCGCGCGCCATTGTAGTGAAAAGGTTCCAGCCAATCCACTGAGGCGCCCGGGAGGAAGGACACCGGACTCAGGCAGGGCTGAGACAGCGCCTTCCGGTTATTTTATCGTGTTCAATTTCGGGATGCGGGACACCCCGCGCCGTTAATCCTCACGGCGGCAGACCCGATACCGCCTGACCTGGAGCGCGCCTCCGGCAAGCCATGCGGCTGGTTCAGGGACTCATGTACATGCCGCCATTCACATGCAGGGTCTGTCCGGTAATGTACCCAGCCCCAGGCGATGCCAGAAACACGATGCTTGCGGCAACGTCGCTGCTCTCGCCGAGCCGTCCCTGCGGAATCTGGCCCAAAAGCTGAGCGCGAATCTCGTCGTTCAGGGCCCGGGTCATATCGGTATCGATGAAACCGGGCGCTACGAGATTGACTGTGATATTGCGGCTTGCGACCTCGCGCGCCAGGGAGCGCGCGAGCCCGCCCAATGCCGCCTTGCTGGCGGCATAGCTGCATTGGCCCGCGTTACCCATCGCGCTGACCACCGAGCTGAGGCAAATGATGCGACCGTGCCGGTGCTTCATCATCGGCCGTAAAACCATGCGACACAGTCGGCTCACGGCCGTAAGGTTGGTGCTGAGCACAGCGTCCCAATCCGCCTCCCGGGTCCGCAACAGCAAACTGTCGCGCGTGATCGCGGCATTATTGACCAGAATATCAAGCCGCCCATGCTTGGCGACGATGTTCGCGACCAGTTCCGCCGACTGCTCCGCATGACATACGTCAAGCACGCGACCATAGCCCCCGAGGTCGGCCAGCCCGGCGGCTATCGACTGTGCTCCGGCTGCGGAGGTTGCCGTTCCGATAACCGTGGCTCCAGCTGCAGCCAGAGCCTGCGCACTGGCCTTGCCGATGCCGCGCGTAGCTCCGGTGACCAGGGCGATCTGCCCCGTCAGTTCCGTCATTTTTCGGCTCCTTGCAACTGCTCAATCAGTTCCCGCATGGCGCTCGGGGAGCGTCCGGCCGCATAAAAGCGGACGCTCGGTAGCGCGCGCTTGCCCAGGCCGCAGAGCACCGCTCCGGGTCCACACTCCACCGCCGCAGCCAATCCGGCCTCGTCAATCGCCGACAGTGTGTTGACCCATTGCACCGGGCGATGCACCTGATGCGCAAGCGCAAGACGCATGTCGGCCGGGTGACGATGGCTGCACGCATCAAGATTATGAAGAACCGGAAAGGCGCATTCATTGATATCCATGGAGTCCAGAGTCAGTGCCAGCTGTTCGGCGACCGGCGCCATCAGCGAGCAGTGTGCCGGCACGCTCACGGCGAGTTTTTGAGCCAGCCTTGCGCCCGCATTCCGGGCCTGCGCCAGCACGCGGTCCACCGCCGCGGCATGTCCCGCGACCACGACCTGCCCCGGAGAGTTGAAGTTCACCGGTTCCAGAATCTGGCCCTGCGCACACTCTTTGCATAACAGGCCGATCACGGCGTCATCCAGCCCGATAACCGCGGCCATAGCTCCCTGCCCGGCCGGCACGGCATCCTGCATCCAGCGTCCGCGGTTGCGAACCAGCTTCACCGCATCACCGAACTCAAGCGCGCCTGCGGCAACCAGGGCCGCATATTCCCCCAGGCTGTGGCCGGCGGCCAGCGTGGGCGTTGGACCGCCAAGCTCGCACCAGACCCGCCACAGAGCGATATTGGCGGCAAGCAGCGCGGGCTGGGTGTGTTCGGTGCGATCCAGTTCATCCTTGGGACCAGATTCAATCAGGCGTCCGTAGTCCACGCCGGTCGCCTCACTGGCCTGCGCGAGGGTCTGGCTCACACTGGGAAACTCAGCCTGCCAGACGTCGAGCATGCCCTGCTGCTGGGAGCCCTGGCCCGGGAACAACATTGCAAATTTCATCAGGAGGATCCCCCAAGCATTTGTTTCTGAATAATATCTGCTCCGGCAGCCAAAGCCGCATAGAGCACTGCAGCCAGCGCACCATAGCTATGGGCCTCGACCAGAACAGGCACGCCAACCAGCTCATCGCTGCTGGTTATAGGGCCGTAGAAGTGCTCCCAGGTCAACTTGGCGATCAGCAAGCCCAGCAGAACCAGCGAAAACCGGTCGCCGTCCCGGTATAACCACCAGAACCCCAGCACGAACAGTCCGTGCAACACGCCGGACAGGCCGACATACCATCCGAGCCCAGGCAACAAGAGATACATCAGCCCCCCGGTGAACAGGCTGATCATGAGCAGACGCCATGCCCACCAGCGATAACCCACTGGCTCCGGGAACAGCATGGCGATGAGTGCAAGTCCAGCCAAGTT
>JBFIIN010000063.1:0-12145 GCA_041601225.1 Oceanococcus sp. | reverse complement strand
TTGCCGCCGCCGACCGGGCCGAGCAGATAGAGCACCTGCTTGCGCTCTTCGAGTCCCTGGGCGGCATGCTTGAAATAGGCCACGATCTGCGCGATCGCGTCGTCCATACCGTAGAACTCCCGGAAGGCCGGGTATTGCTGGATGACCCGGTTCGAGAATATGCGCGACAGCCGAGGGTCCTGGCGGGTGTCGATGATCTCGGGTTCGCCGATGGCGGCCAGCATGCGCTCGGCGGGCGAGGCGTAGGCCATCGGTTCGGATTTGCAGAGCGCCAGATACTCCTCCAGCGACATGTCTTCGTCGGATGCACTCTGGTAGTGCTCGCGAAAGTTTTCGATCAGGCCCATCGTTCTCTCCTGCGCTCGTCTCCGGTCGCATCCCGGGCCTGCGCCCGGAGTACGCGTCTCTACGGGGGGGCATGCAAGATTTGGACACTGCCTGATCTGACCGGTTCCGGGGACCGGCCCGGCCGCGGTCAAGTGGTAGCGGGTGCGCGATCGGCGGCGTCCGAACCGCGTGTGCCGTTTTTTTGGCGCGATTGAGGCTGGACGCGCCGGCTTCTTGTCGCCCGGGCCGATCGTGGTCGCGGCGCCGGACGACGGCAGGTCAGTCGGGTCGGAACAGAGCCATGAATTTCAGGAATCCCAACCTGCTGCCCTGCAGGGCTTCCATGTCGGTCGCGATGGCTGCGGCTGCGTTGCGCTGCTTGGCCAGCACCTTCTTCCAGACGAGTGAATCCATCTGCATGTGGATATCCAGGTCCTTAAGCAGGCGCGGCTGAATCTCGGCCACCCCGCGGCGAATCCAGACGGTGAAGCTCTGGTCCACGTCGGGAAAGCTGAAGCCGACTTTCTGGTCCAGCTCCAGACAATCTTCGGCTCGCAGGTTGACCGCGATGGCCTGGAAAAAGTTTTCCAGTGGCAGCTGCCCGAGCATGCGGTCGGTGGAGTTGCTGATTTCCTTGATGTCCACCTTGCCCTGCAGTTCCAGCGCCGTGGTCAGATAGTAATGACGTGCATTGGGATTGCCCGCCGCTTCGCCCAGCCGGGTCAGCGCCGTAACGCGCGCGGCGCGGGCCGCGGCGTCGTCCGGATCCAGACGCAGCGCGTGATCGGACAGGTTCAGGGCCCACTGGAACTGGCCCTGCTCCACAGCCTTGAGCAATTGCGCACGCAGCTGATCCGCGCCCCCAGCCAGTTCCGCCATGCGCTGCGCCTGGGCTTGGGGATTCAGCGGATTCAGGCTGCTGGGATTGCCATCAAACCAGCCCAGATTGCCGTCGAAGACCGTGCGGATGGACCAGGCCGCCGTGCCGTAGAACTCCTGCAGAAAAGGCGCTTGGGCCAAGTGCGGAGGCAGCCGCAGGCGCGCAACGATTTCGTCAGGCGTCAGGCCCCGATTGATCCAGCGCACAGTCTGGTCGTGGATGTAGGTGATCCCGTCGCGATACAGGGTCAGCGTTGCGTAGATATGCGCGGCGCCCGCCAGCGGGCGGGTATGGCTGGGTATCACGAATTCCGGGCGCAACGCGCGCATCTTGTCGAGGCTGGCAGCCCACGGTTTGAGCGGCCGATAAGGGGTGCCGCGGATGGTGTAGAGGTTTGGGAAAGCTTTGTAAATATTGTCGCCCGGCAGTAGCACCTTCTTCTCGGGCAGCCAGACGAAAATCTGGTCATTGGTTTCGCCCGGGGCGTGCACCAGCTGCATATTGACGCCCGCAACGTTCACCTCCAGGTGCTCGTCAAAGGTCCGGGTGGGGGCCAGAATGCCGAACTTGCTGTCCGGACCGATACTCAGGTGCGGGCCAATGCCGGCATTCACCAAACCCGCTTCGTCGAGCAGATTGCCGAACATGCGGAAGCTGCGCTTGGTGATGATGGGTCGGTACTCGGATACGATGCGATGGACGTAGCCCATCAGGCTGGCGTGGGCAAAGATTTGCGGTTCGCTGCCTGGATCGACGAAGGCCTCGGCGCCAAATACATGGTCGGTGTGATTGTGGGTATACACAATGGCTTTGACGGGTTTGTCGACCAGCCGGCGAAAGGCCGCGCGCACGGTCCGGCCCTCCTCGAAGGTCTCCATGGTATCGACGATGATCACGCCGTCGTCGCCTTCGATCATGATCGAATTGGCCAGCCCGTAGCCCACCGCGACCCATACGCCGTCGGTGACCTTGATGATTTCTTTCCTGAACTCCTGGCTGTGCGCGGCCAGTGCTGCGGTCGTGGCGCGCTGTTCGAAGTCCGGCCCGGGTGCGGCACGGTCGCAGCTGGTCAGGCCGACAGCCAGGACGGTCAGAAGTAAGCGAATCATCATCATGGTTCTCCCCGGGCGTGCGGGCAGTTTAGACGGAGCCGGTCCCCGGCGTCCGTACATCGCGTCTGGCGTTTCCGGGCCGGGAGTTGGGCGCATGGATATGGACCGTGCGTCGCGTGCATTCCGGAAACCGGGGCTACACCGGCGCCCGGCGGGGCCCTGCCCAAAGGCCGCCCGGCGCCGGCGCATCGGCGGATTCGTCCGGTTGGGCGGTCGGCGACCGCAAGGCCGCGCTGACGCGGGGAATGGAGGCGGGCGATGACTTCGGTTCTGGACTCAGGCGGGGCACGGCCTGGATTACCCCCTGCGCGGGAATCGAGCTGGCGTTGGGGGGGCGGACGCGTCGCTCTCATGCCTGTTGTGTATGCCGAAGCACTGCCGGCCCAGCAAATCGGGACGCGGGTTCTGCTGGCCCAGACCTTGTGCAGTTCGGCCATATGGCTCGACGGCTCTTCATGCCTCTGGCGGGCGCGAGGATGAGGACAAGTTGGCGCGCCTGCAATCGGATTTGCGCATCGACGTGCACGGTCTGACCGACACCAGGGTTTTCGCGCAACTGCGCTTTGGGCTGATTCTGTATGCCGACAAGAGCGACGTGATCCGCCGGTGCGAGATCCGGTTCCGGACCAACTGGCTTGGCATTGGCATTGGCACGACGATGGGTCTCGGCGCAGTCGGGTCCGGGCGACGCCAGCGCTTCTGACCATTTTCGTCGCCGGCCCGAAAAGATCGCTACAGCGCGCCATGATTGCGCGACGAACAGGCCGGCCCGACCGCCTGCGAGGCCAGCGAGCGCGCCGCGTTCAGCCCGGCCGGTATCGCGAGTCGGGGCCTGGAAGACGCCCCCTCAGGCGGGGAGGCGCCAGCAACCCACGTATACTCGATCACTCGTTTCGCTGAGGGCATGCAATGGCAGGTCCCATTTCGTTTCTGTCCCGCAAGCTGGAGCCCTATGTGCACGGGGTTTCAATGAAAGGCCTGAAGGCCGGCACCGCGGTGTTGCCGTTCCGCTGGCCCAGAACCTTCGAGGGCGAGTCGCCGGCGCTGGAACTGTGCCGCTATATCATCAAAAGAGGCCACAAGTCGGTGTTCTTCGTGACCAGCAAGACGCCGGTCCGCACCGGCTTGGTCCAGCCGATGATCGATGAACTCGAGGCTGCCGGCGTCAAGGTTACGGTGCATGACGCGGTCAGGCCGGATCCCACCATAGAGAGCATCGAGACGGCGGTAGCCGAGCTCAAGGCCCAGGGCTGCGATGCGGTGGTGACCCTGGGTGGCGGGTCATGTATCGACGCGGCCAAGGTGATCGCAGCGCGTGCGAAGAACCGGAAATCCATTCAAGACATGACCGGCATGTTCCGGGTGACCCGCGGCATGTTGCCACTCTATGCGGTGCCGACCACCGCCGGCACGGGCTCGGAGGTCACTATCGCCGCGGTCGTCACCGACGTGGAGAACCAGCGCAAGCTGCCGTTGCTGGACCCGCGTCTGATGCCGCGCGCAGCGGCGCTGGACGGCGGCCTGATGCTGGGCGTCCCGCGTGATGTCACGGCCGCGACGGGCATGGATGCGCTGACCCACGCGGTGGAAGCGTTCATTTCCAGGAATGCCACCCGCGCGACCGATGCCCTTGCGCTGGAAGCCACCCGCCTCATCATGGCCACGCTTGAGCAGGTCGTGGCCGATGGCAGTGACCTGGCGGCGCGCCAGGCCATGGCGCGTGCGTCGCATCTGGCCGGCAAGGCGTTCACCCAGGCCGGCGTCGGCTACGTCCATGCCATCGCGCACAATTTCGGCGCGCTCTATCACGTGCCGCATGGTCGTGCCAATGCCATCGTCATGCCTTACGTGCTGGATTTTTCACGCCCCAAATGCGCCAAGCGTCTGGCCCGGCTGGCGCGCGAGTGCGGGATTGGCGACGAGGTGATGGACGCGGATGCCCGCGCCAAGCTGTTTATCGAGCGGATTCGCGCAATGAACCGCAGCTTCGGCATTCCGGACAAGCTGGATGCGTTGCAGGCGCAGGACATCCCGCAGATCGCCAGGGCCGCGCGCCAGGAGGCTCGTTTCACCTATGCGGTGCCACGTTACATGCGGCGCGAAACCTGCGAACGGGTGGTCAGCCAGATGCTGGTGGCATAGGGCGTGGGCGTGTTCCGCCCTGGTCGCGATGCGGGCCTGAGCGAAGGATCCGGGTGAGTCCAGGCGGATTCGGGAAACGCCGGGACGTTGTGGACGCATGAAGACGCGGCAGGCTCGCGTTACCCAGCCTTCGGCTGGCGTGGAGGCTGCATGCCCGCTCAGGCGGAAATCAACTTTTTGCACCAACCCCGGTGCGTTCATGCGCAGCAACCTCATCGCCTGGAAAGGCGCGGGACCTGCACCTCCGTGCCGGATTCAGGTGGCGATTTCCGATGTCGGTGGCCCAGCGGCCCGGACCCGGCGGCCGGCAGATTTCTCGGCCTGTGCACAAGGCGAATGCGTATCGGTACCCGCTGCCCGCCGGCAGGGCGACCGTCTCGGTTCAGTGGAGTTACATGGTGGGGCCAGCGGTCCCGCCATCATGCTCAAGCCCGAATTCGCCCGATCAGGCGCTGCGCGCAGGACCCACGGCGCTGAATCGGGCCAGATCAGCCACACAAACATGACGGCGGGAGCTTAGACACTCGGCGACGAACCCATACGGGCCATTGCCGATGGCGCCTATGGAGGCGGGCACCGCGCGGTCAGCAAGGGTGATTTGCAGGGGCGGAGCACGGGGGTGGGTGCCGTGGTGTTGACGGTCGCCGGCAATCGCTACAGCGGCCGGTGGGAATCCCGGCCGCAGCTGAGCCAGGCCAAGGCGGGCATCGAGCAAATTCGTTCAGTCGCACACAGGTGCGGGACGGCCACCACGTCGGTCTCTGCCGGATGCGCCGGGGAGTGTTGGTGCCGCTGTCGTGCGCGGTTAAGGCCGCGCAATTCACGCCGGCGATGACCGCTCGGCGCAGGTGGAACGGGCCAGATGCGGGTTAAGATCGGTTCATGTTCCCGCGCACCGCAGTGGTATTACTCGGCGTGACCAGCTTGGCGGTTGTGGCCGCGCTTGGCGCTCTGTGGTTGGCTGGGGGCTTAGACAGGCTGCGTGACCCAAGCATAGGGCGTGATCTGCTTGCTGCTGATCCCGTGTCGCCTCTACAGCGGACGAATCCGGATCCGCTGAACAATGTCTATTTCGGTGATCTGCACATTCATACCAGCTATTCCTCCGATGCCTGGCTGATGGGCGTACGGACCTTGCCCGCGGATGCCTATCGCTATGCCCGCGGCGTACCGATTCCCCATGCGGCGGGATACCGGATTCAGATATCCCGGCCGCTGGATTTCGCGGCAGTAACCGATCATGCCGAATATCTGGCGATGGCGCGGGCCGTTGCCCCGGACGTGCCCCTGAAAACCCAGACCCTGCCCGCCATACTGCAGGGCAAAAATCGCCTGGCCATCACCCTGGACTGGCTCCGCACAACCCTGCGCATCGCCCGTCATGGCTTCGACCCTTTCGTTATCGATGATCAGGCCTCGAGCTCGGCGTGGCAGTCGATCATCGAGGTTGCCGAGCGCTACAACCAGCCTGATGTATTTACGACCTTCATTGCCTACGAGTGGTCCAGCCAGCCAGCCGGTGCGAATCTGCATCGCAACGTGATTTTCCGTGGTGGGCCGGGGCAGGTGCCGGATCGTCCCTTCAGCGCCCTGGATTCGGAGAACCCCGAGGATCTATTGCGGCAGCTCGCACTGTGGAACGCAGCGGGACTGCGCGGGCTGGCCATCCCGCACAATGCGAACCTGAGCACCGGACGCATGTATGGCCGCCTGGATTTTGCCGGTCAGCCGATGAGTGCCGAGTACAAGCGCTTGCGGTCGGAATTCGAGCCGGTGCACGAAATCCTGCAGGTCAAGGGGGCTTCGGAGACCCATCCGGTCCTGTCCAATCTGGACGAGTTCGCCGATTTCGAAATCTTTGAATCCAATATGGCGGCGAGCGGAGCATCGGGTACGCCGGCCGGAAGCTACGCGCGCGACGCACTGCGCACCGGATTGGAAATGGCCCACGACGAGGGCTTCAACCCCTACAAATTCGGGGTGATCGGCGCCAGCGACGGGCACAATTCCAGCTCGCCGATAGAGGAGAGCCGCTACCACGGCAAGCTGCCGATCATGGACGGCACGGCGAGCTTGCGGCTGAACACAGCTCTTCTGCTGCCGGACTCGCAGGCGCGACCGCTGCGCTGGGGCTCCGGTGGCCTGGCCGGCATCTGGGCGCGGCAGAATACACGCGGGGCGCTGTTCGCGGCGATGCAGCGGCGGGAGACCTATGCGACCTCGGGCACGCGCATCAAGCTGCGGTTCTTTGCATCCTGGGATTTTGACCTCGGGCCGGCAGCCCGGCCTGACCTCAGCGCGCCGGACGTCACGGCGGCTGCCTACGCTCGCGGCGTTGCCATGGGCGGAGAGCTGGTTGCGCCGGCCGCCGCCGCGCCGCAGTTCCTGGTGTGGGCCTACAAAGATCCGGATGGGGCCAATCTGGACCGCATTCAGATCGTGAAGCTGTGGCTGGACGAGTCTGGCGGCAGCCAGGAAAAGATATTCGATGTGGCGTACGGCGCGGATCGCAAGCGCCGGCCGGACGGCAGGCTGATACCGGTCGGCAACACCGTGGATCTGGACAAGCCGGGCTACACGAACGCCATCGGAGAACCCTATTTGCAGGCCGTGTGGCGAGATCCGGAATTCGATGCCACGGCGTGGGCTGCCTACTACGCCCGGGCGATCGAAATCCCGACGCCGCGGTGGTCCACCTATGATGCGGCTGTGCTGGGTACGGAGCCGATTGCCCCCGCGGTGATTCAGGAGCGGGCGATCAGCTCGTCAATCTGGTATCAGCCCTGAGGCCGGGACACGGGCAGAGGCATGGCCTGACCCGCTGCACCGGTTTCGGGCGGGCGTGTCAGTCTCCGTTGGGTGTCACCAGAAATTTGTCACCGGTGGCCTGCCGGCTGTAACGCCGGATGGCTTCGAGCTGCAGGGCGCCGGCCAGCGTCACGTCCTGCGCGTAGTGGCTGGCAAAGGTCGTTTTCAGCCCTGCCATGACCTGTCCGAACAGCTTGAACACCTCGGTCGGGCCGATCTTGGCCAGATAGTTCGGCAGCAGAAATCCACCCACTGCCCAGGCCATGCCATATCCGCGGGTCAACTGGGTGGGCGAGCGATCCAGGCCACCATAGAGGTACACCTGCTTGTGAGTGGTCGATCCGTAAACACTGTACTGGCCGCCGTCACGGCTCAATGCGGCTTCCATGGCCGTGAGAATCTGGCTGGCCAACGTGCCGCCGCCGGTGGCGTCAAAGGCCAGGGTCGCGCCGGTCGTCGCGATCGCATCCGTGAGCTTGGCCATGAAGTCATCGTCGCTGGAATCGACCACCTGGGTGGCGCCGATGCCGCGTAGCAGTTCGGCCTGCGCCGGCTTGCGCACGATGTTGACCAGCGCAATGCCCTGCTCGATGCAGATCCGGTTCAGCATCTGTCCGAGATTGGAGGCCGCCGCGGTATGGACCAGCGCTTTGTGACCCTCGCGCGTCATGGCGTCCACCATGCACAACGCGGTCATCGGGTTGACGACGCTGGATGCCGCTTCGCGCGGCGTGATGCCGTCTGGAACCGGCAGGCAATCCGCAGCACGCGCGCTTCGGTACTGGGCATACATGCCGCCCGCCATGGTAGCGACCGTCCTGCCAAGCAGGCCCTGCGCGCTCGCGCCCGCGCCCGCGTCCACGACAAGGCCGGCCCCCTCGTTGCCGACCGGCATGGCTTTGCCTATCCGCGCGCCAAGCATGCGCAGCATGGGCCTGGGAATATCCGCCTCGAACACCGGCGATTCGGCGCTGCCGCTCATGCGCCCGGTCGACAGATCGGCAAAAGCAAACAGTACCGCCTGATCAGATGGATTCAGGGGGGCGGCTGCGACCCGAATCAGGACTTCGTCCTGCGCCAGCGCCTTGATCGGCACCGTCTGCAAAGTCAACTGCAACACGCCCTCGGCGGTGACGGTCGATACGAGGCGCGTGGATTCGGATACGGACATATCAGCATGACTCCCGGTCGGATAGGCGTGGTCAGCCGTCACCATAGCGCAGTCCGGCGCCTGGCGACCGAGCGCAGGCGCAACCAGCGCTGGAGTCTGCCAAAGCAGCGGGCGCTGGCCCCGTCAGCAGGCGCCGGGCAGGTCTGCCGGCGGTGATGCCTGCATTCTGGCGCCAAGCCGGGGGGACACGGGCGAGCCCGAGCTCAGCCGAGGTCCGCGCCCGATCCGTACCAATTCAGCAGGCCGTTCGCAGTGGGTTGCGGAACTGGACTCCGGAGCTGCGATAGCCCAGGCGCGATGTCAGAATGCAGATCTCAGCTGAGCGTGCCCAGGATGGCTGGGGGCTGGTCGTCGATTTTGAGTTTCGGCGCGGGCGCTTGAGGGTGTCAAGAGCGGCTTGCGCGAACGGGTGTGTCAGCCGTTTCGATTCATGCGGGAGGCATTTGTTGCCGTATTCTGATGGGCGTTAACCTTCCAGGGGTAGAGTTTCGTCCATGCTGCATATCGCCTTACATATCCTGGCTCCCGCATTGGCTGCGGCGATTTTCTTTCGAAAGCGCTGGCAGCACGCATATCTGATCATGGTCTCGACAATGCTTGTTGATCTCGATCATCTTGTCGCAAGCCCGATCTATGATCCGAACCGTTGCAGTATCGGATTCCATCCACTGCATCACCCGATCCTCGTCCTGCTGTATCTTGCGCTGTGCTTGGTGCCGCGGGCGCGGCTGCTGGGCCTGGGACTGTCTATCCATATGGGCCTGGACGCCATTGATTGCCAGGTCACCAGCGGCCTGTGGGCCAGCTAGGCCCTGGCCGGCCCAGCCACGGACGGATCGGCACGCTGAGCGTCCACGAACTACCCGCCAAGGCCACCCGGCCGGACCGCCGGATGGACCGCTGCGTGGGGTGACGCCTTCGCCGTCTGGCGGCGTGCAAGATAGGCCCGGGTGCGGGCGAGGGCATTCTGGCGAATGCTGGCGTAGAACAGGTTGAGATCGTAGGTGTGGTAGTGCGTGCCGTTTTCGAACAGAGCCGCAGAGAAGCCGGGTGCGGCCGGGGCTTGGTCGATCCACAAAACCCCCTCGCGACCGCACCGCGCGCCGGCGACCTGCGCGTACAGGGGACCGATATCCTGCCGCAGCAGGCCGAGCCCGATCATTGGGATCGCGCCCTGGTTCGCCGCAGCGGGAATCGGCGCCTCATCGGCCTGCCAGCTCAGGGGATTGACGCAGACTATGCGTTCCAGACCCTTCTCGCCGACCCAGTGCCATGAATCTCCGCCCGCGAGAACCGTGTTCCAGCTGACGAAACAGCCGGTCTGATCCGGGGTTGCGCAAACCGGAAGTTGCAGCGCATCCGGGGCGACGGTGTTGCCGACCAGATAGGCGGCGATGAGCCGCTGCGCCAACGGCTGCCCGTCGAACTCCTCCTGCAGCAACCGCAACAGATGCAGGGTGCCCTGGCTGTGCGAGGCCAGGATCAGCGGGCGCCCGTCATTCCAGTGCTCAAGGAAGTGGTGAAAAGCCGCTTTCACGTCGGCGTAAGCGAGCGCTGTTGCCTGGGTGACGCTGGCGCGATCGGCGGCGGTCCAGATCGCCATACGGACCGAGCGATAGCGCGGGGCAAAGACGCGGCCGGCGGCATTGAATGCCGTGGCCTGCTGGGGAATGATGCCGAGATCGACGTTGATCCGTGCCAGCCTGTTGTCCATGGCGGCGACCCAATATTTGCCGTAGAAGGCAGCCGTCGGGTGGACGTAGAACACGTCGGCTACCGCCTCCGCCTGATGGTCGCGGTAAGCGCTGTCGCGGGGCAGCCAATCGGCGCTGTCGGCGCGATCGGGCAAGGCGGCCCAGCTGTCCCGGTCCGCGTAGTCGGGTGGTGGTGGCAGCGGTGTATCGGCGAACGCGGTGGCCGGGACCGACATCATCCAGCTCTCGAGCCAGGGGAATGCCAGCGCGGCCAGCGCCGCCAGCATGGCGACGGCGGCCCCAAGTCCCAGCAACAGCCGTTTCACCGGGGGCTTGCGCTCGCAGATTCCAGGCGGAGCAGGTTGACGACGCGCGCGATATCGGTCGCATCCAGCGCGCCATCCTTGAAGAAGCGCACCCGGTTGTCGGCGTCAAGCAGGAAAATGGCGCTGCTCTTGCGTTGCAACTCCCACAGACGCCGGCCGTGGTCCATGTCGGCGATCATCGGCGAATCGGGATACTTCTTCTTGTTGGTTTCCAGGATGCCCATCGCGATGCCTGTCAGGCCGAGCACGACGTCGTCCACATTGATGAGGTTGATCAGGCGGTAGTCGCGAAATCCCTCGGCTCCGGCGGCGGCCTGGATGGCGTCGATGGCCGGGCGATTGATCTTGCGCGCGCCGGTGCGCGCCGCCAGGTACTGCATCAATGTCCATCGGCCGCGCAGGTTGTCGGTGGACCAGGGCTGAAACTCCAGGTTCTCGCCGACGATGACCGCCTCGCCCTTGTCCTCGATGAGCAAGACCGGCAGCGGCTGGCCTACCAGGGGCGCCGCTGATCCCAGGGTGGAGACAAGCAGAAGCAGAAAGAGCGCCAGTCGCGGCCTCATCAGCCAGTCCTCAGAAATGGTATTCAAACCGCAGGCCCGCCGTGCGCGGGGCCGAAACCGAGAGCAGCGAATAGGCGCCGGGATCCGGCATCGAGAAATGATCGGCGAAGATGTTGTCGTGATCCTCGATGTTCTCAACGAAGGCTTCGACCCGGTATTTGGTGCTCACACTCTCCCAGGCCAGCCGGACATCGGTCTTGGTGTGGCTATCGACATGGTCGATGGGGTTGTCGTAGGGGCGGCGTTCATAGTCGTCCAGCCAGCTGATCGCGAGCAGCGGACTCAGCGTGCCGAATTCGCCCAGGTGCCAGTCGTAGCGGAACAGGCCGCTGACTGTCAGCCGTGGCGCATCGCTGAGTTTGGCGCCCTTGAAATTGTGCGGCTCGTCTTCGGTGCAGCCTGGCTGCGCCGCCTGGTCCTCGACTTCTTCGTCCTTGCCGCAGAATGCATTGAAGCGCGCATCGAGCAGGGACACCGCAAGCTGGGTGTAGATGTCGTAACTGGGCGTGAACTGCATTTCCAGTTCCATGCCGCGGATCGTCGCCGAGCCCGCGTTTTCCAGCTTCTGCCCGGTGATGATGATCTTGGCCACCTGCAGGTCCGTGTAGTCGTAGTTGAACGCAGTCAGATTGAACACCAGAGCCCGCTGCAGGAAGCTTGCCTTCCAGCCGATTTCCGTCATGTTGAGCTGTTCAGGCTTCACCGTGTTGAGCTCGTCTCCGGCGAGCAGTTGCACGGTTCCGGGCTTGTATCCGCGCGCAAATTTCGCATACAGCATCCCTTCCTCAAGCAGGCCGCCACCGCCGTGAAACCACCTGCCCCCAAGCTCGCCGGTAGTGGACTCGAAAGCGCCGCGGATATCGGTGCGTTTGTCGTCGATGGGTTGCTCGACACGCTGTCCAGTCTCGTAGTCCGTGATGAAGATGACCTCGCGGTCGGTTTTCAGATGCAGGGCATCGGCATTCAGACGCAGGCCGCCGAACAGTTCCAGCTCTGGAAAACTGTCGAAAAGCTGGCCGAGATTGGTCTGAAAATTGAAGAACACCGCACGGCTGCGATCCTCGCGCAGGGCATTGATGAAATCCACGTCAGCGTCGAAAATCCGGCTCGTTTCGTCCGGCG
>JBFIIN010000062.1:0-12217 GCA_041601225.1 Oceanococcus sp. | reverse complement strand
GCCGGCCTCGACGCTGGGCAGGAGCTCCGCAAGCGGCGGTAGCGCGGGCGCGACCGGCAGCGACGCCGCCTCTCCCAGTTCAGCATTGCTGTTCACCAACGCTCGCAACTGAGCCAGGACCTGCTGCTTCTCACGCTGCAGTTGCAGGCTTTGGCGCTGCAGATTCACGCCACGCAGTTCGGCATGCAACAATGACTGCTGGCTGGCCCGCCCCGCGGCGTAACTCGAACGCGCCACCGCGGCCAGATCATCCAGCAGGGCCTGATTGGCGGTGATCGCGACAAGCGCCTGGTCCAGATAATACCAGCGCACGTGGCCGGCGCGGGTCTGCGTTTCCACCGCCAGCCTCAGCGCCGTGCGTTCATGCGCGACCCCGTCCCGCATATGAGCCTGCTGCTCCCGCGCCAGAGCCCGCTTGCCAAACCAGGGTACGAGCTGGCTCAGGGACAGCACGTGCCGGTCACCCAGGGGTTCGCTATCCAGCGTATTCGGCGCCACCGCCCAGGCCAGGACCGGATCCGGCCAGGCGCCGGACGCGGCCATCTGAGCCTCGGCTTCGACCAATGCAGCACTCAGCGCCTGTGGTCCCGGATTGTTGGCCAGGGCCAGCGCGACCAACTCGTCGGCGGTTCGACTTTGAGCCGCATCCGCAGCCCCGGGTTTGGTGATCAGAATCACCGACAGGGCGAAAAACAGAGCCGTGCCGGTCGTCCGGCGAAAATCGAAATAAGACAACATGAATGCACTCCAAAGCCCGTGCCGCGACCGCCCTGCGTGGGCGGAGCAACACCAATACGATCAGCAGTTGACTGACCCGAACGAAACTTCAGCTATGAAGGCGGCTTGGTGGTCGCAGCAGCGACTGACGGTGTGGCCGGAGTATGGATTGCACCGTGGGCTGGAGCGCCGGTTGCTCTCCCCGGGCTTGCGCCATGGGCGCCACCGACACGGCAAACAGCGACAAATGGCAGAGGCTCTGGCATTGATCTGAACACGGCGAGAGGTCAGCGGCCGAATCCGCGAGACCACGCTGCTGGTCGGCCACCTCAAGCCCGTGACAGGGCATGACTTGCTCGGCCTGCATCGCGACCGGCTCGGCTTGCTGGCAGCAGGCGGCATGCACCGGGGCCACGGCCATCCAGGTCGTAATGACAATCACCAGATTGTGTATCCAGACTCGCATCACCCCAGCATTATGGGGCATGGGTCATGCCCCTGCATAGAATCGGCTCGGTCGCCATGCTGTCGAGACCACAAGTGAACTGGCTGAAACCGTGCTCAGACCATTTCGCCAAACCCCGCAAGGCGGTCGCGAAGCCGCTTGCGGACCCCGGAGCGCGAAATCTGGGTGGGCCGATTCCGCCAAACGAGTCCACCATGCGCAGACGATGAGCCGGCTCAGGACACCGTCGAAGCCGCCGTTACGGGATGGACCTTAGGCGCCACATCCGAGACGGGCCGCGCATGCAGGGGAAGCTGAATTTCGACACAGGCCCCCATTGCCGTCGGAATGATCCGCACATTGCCTCCATGGGCTTCCGCCACCTGGCGCACGATGGCCAGACCAAAGCCAGCCCCCTGTCCCGTATTAGACGTACTGAATGGCAAGAACATGTCTTCAACCATGTTTTCGGGCATCCCCGGCCCGTTGTCGGACAGTCTCAGGCGCACGTCGCTTCCCCGCTGCTCGACGCGAAGATCAATCCGCGGATCAGCGCGCCCATGCAAAACCTGTGCGGAGTTGTTGATGAGATTGACCAGGCAACGTCGCAGGCGCTTCAGATCCACTTCCATTTCAATTCCAGCCGGAATTTCGAACCCGAACGCGATACCATCCCGCTTCTTGAGCACCCATTCCCACTCTTCCATGAGGTCGCGCAGACTCACTGCGAGATCCACGACGCTCAAACTCAGGCTCGTCTCGCCTGCCAGATAGTGCATGACATCCTCCAGCATGCCCAGGGACTTGTCGAGGTTGCTTTGCACATGGGCGAGATTGTCCAGCGCAGACGCATTTTGTTCACCGAGCTGTTCCTCGACCAGTTCCGATCTCATCCGCGCCACCCCGATTGGGGCACGCAGATCATGCAGCAGGAAACCGATGGCCTGTCCCAGGCCTGCCAGACGCCTGTCGCGGTTTGCATCTTCTCGAGCCTGGGCGTGACGCAGGGCCAATGACGCATGTTCGACGAACACGCGCAACAGAAACTCGCGGTCCGGTGTCACCCGCTGCTGTCCCGTCAGCGCGACCGCCAGGCCATAATGACGCATCGGTAGAACGGTCCAGTCCGCAACTTTGGAAATTTCCTCCGAGGGTGGCTGACTTTTCAACATCTCGCGCAACAGGAGCTCTGCCGAATCATCGGAGTTCAGATTGCCGATCCCGGCACGGAAGGCATATCTGTTGTCGGCCGTGGCGCTCAACAGGGCCGCCGAATCGGTATTCAGCCAGACACAGATCTGACGCAACATAAATTCAAGCATCCATTGCACATCATCGGCGCTGTCGCCAAGGCTGGAGAGTCGAACCATCAGCTGCTCGAGTTCCCGGGCGCGGTTCCAATCCAGTATCAGCTTGGTCGACAACTGGCGTACTTCGTCGGAAATGAACGGTTTGACGAAATAGCCCACATTGGCGCCGGCCCGCTGACAGATTTCGTCAATACTGTGGTCGCTATAGGCCGTTACAAACACGACTTCGACCCGGGGATCGTGCTCTCGAATGCGCTCCACCGTCTCGACCCCATCCATTCCGGGCATCCGGATATCGCAGAATATGACTGCGTAGGGTCGCTTGTCCGCCACCGCCTGCCGAACGCGCTCGACCCCTTCGATGCCATTTTTCGCAACATCCAGCTCGAAGCTGACGAGGTGTCCCGTGACACTGGGTTCCTCAGCTCGGACCGGCCCGAACAGAGCGGCCGCCGCGCTGGCCACGCGCGCGCCGTGCGAATCGTCCTCCGGCTGCAGGACCGACTGAAAACTTTCGCGCACACTCTCCTCATCATCAATGACCAGGATGCGTGTATTCAGCGATGACTCAGGACTCATGACTGACGAACTCCCGCGGAAAATATATCCGGGCCCGGGCCCCCCTGCCCCGGCCCTGACTGCTTAATTCAAATCGACCGTCCAGCGATTCGATCACGCGCCTTGCCATGCCCAGACCCAGGCCGCTGCCCCGGTTCTTGCTGGAGAAATCGTTGGCAAACAATTTTTCGGCCTGATCCGGATCGAAACCGGGACCGTTATCCTGGATCACAATCTCGATCCCGCCGTCCGGGGCAATGCCGGCATTGATGGCTATGGCCGGCACGGTGGGCGGCTGGGTGTCGTCACAGGCTTCCAGTGCATTCTTAATGACATTGAGCAACACCTGCATGAGCTTGCTGCGTTCCACACGCAAAGCCGGAAGCTTGCCCTCAGTCTGAATCGATATAACCCCTTTGCGCTTGGCCGCCGCATCGTTTTGCAGCATCCGGGCATCTTCCAGGATCGCACCCAGGTGCAAGGCTTCACGCCCGGGACCGGCCTGCGCCCCGGTGTAGGTCCGGAATGCATTGAGCAATTCCTGCGCGTGCCCGACGTAGCCGAGCATCTTTTCCACCTTGTCCAGTACCGATTTGCGTTGCATCGGCAAAACGTCCGCCATGGTTTCGACCAGATGCTGCATCGCAGCCCCGCGCTCGACGCCCAAGGCGCTGGCCAGCTCCGACCCATGCTGCCGCAGGAATGCGGCAAGTTGCGCAAACTGATCCGCATCCTGCGAGCGGCGCAGATGATCACGCGCATCCACCGATAATGTCGCCACGCCGGTCAGGACGTTACCAAGATCGTGCAGCAGGCCAGCGGCCGTCAGCAGCACGCCACGCTGGTGCGCGTCCTGGGCCAGCAGTCTGGCGCGCTCCGCTTCGCGCTCCTGCCGCTTGGAGATGTCGCGCACCATGCCCAGAAAACGCTGCTCCGCGCCATCGCCCAACTCCGTCACCGCCAGATCAAGCGGAAACAGCGATCCATCCTTGCGACGTCCCACGACCTCGCGACCGATCCCGATCACGCGTTTCTCGCCGGTCTCCCGGTAATGAGCCAGATAGCCATCATGCTGGCTGCGGTCGGGTTCCGGCATCAACATCGATACGTTGCTCCCGATGACCTCGACCGGCGAGTAGCCGAAGACGCGCTGCGCCGCCGAATTGAATCCCTGCATGACGCCGCGCCCATCGATAATGATCAGTCCGTCGTGCGCGGCTTCGACCAGCGCCGAGAGCCAGCGCTCATTCGCCGCACTCTTGGCCGCCGCCGCGTGCGCTGCGGTGACATCTCTTCCGGCGGCATAGATCAGACCTTTGGCGGGATCGGCCCGGGCCATCCACGACAGGCGGCGGTAGCTGCCGTTCTTGCAGCGGTAGCGATTTTCGAAAGAGACGGTCACGCCGCCAGCCGCCAGATTCTGAACCTCATTGGTCGTGCGGTCGCGATCCTCGGGATGCACCAGTTCGACAAAGGGCGCGGTCAGGAGCTCTTCGGTGTCGAATCCGAGGGTCTCACTGAAGACCGCGTTAACCTTTTTGAAGTATCCATCGGTTCCAGCAATGCAGAGAAAATCAAGGGAAAGGTGAAAAAACTTGCGTAAATCAATATCCGGACCGTCACCGTCGGAAATATTCCCGGGTGCCGCGACTTGCTCGCTGACATTCCCTGCCATGCGCACCTCCCGGAGGAATGCTGGTACTTATAGTGGGCAAAGTGGAAGCAGGCTATCTGTAGAAACCGGAAGAAATCGTGAATCCGGGCTCCGGAAACGATGTCGCGCATCTAGAGGCCGCGCGCGGGCCACGTGCTCACGGTCGGCCTCCGTGCCGCGCAACTCAGCAAGCACTGAACGCTGACCACTCCAAGCTGACGACGCCCGGGCCCAGGCGCTGCCACGCGGCCTCGCAGCCGGCGCGCTACAATTGCCTGACCCAACAAGGACAATCCAGATGAGCCGAAATGTTGCGGGAACCGTTGCCGACGCCCTGATGGCCGCCGCCGCTGGCGGCGTGGTCGTCGCCTGTTCCGGCGCGGCAGATCCGCCGGCCGCCTGTGACGCGATCATTGTCGAGATTGCCACGCTGGACAGCAACCGCTTTGCAACCGACATGTTCTTCCAGGGCGAGCCGATCATTTTCGAAGCCTCGATGACGAATTCGTCAACCCGGCGCCAGACGCTTGAGCTCAACGGTTGTTCAGAAGCAGACATCCTGGTCTACGACCCGCAGGGGCGGCTGATCATCGAGCAGAGTTTTCAAGCCGGAGCCGATTCGTGCCCGGTTTCGCAGACGTTTGAAGCTGGCGAAGTGAAGACCTTCTCGTTTGGCTGGGGACAGCGGATCGACAATGACACGGCGGCAAGCCCCGGCGAGTACGAAGTCGCAGCCTGGAGCCCCTCGGACTGCCTGTTTGAAGCGGACGACGCAACGGGTTCACCCATGCAACACAACCTATTCGACCAGAAGAAGTTCACGATCGAGTAAAGCGCCTCATGCGTCCACGTCGACCGGGCAGCATGCGCCATCATGAGCGTATACACCGCGGCGGCGAAAGAATCCGGATGCTCGTAAGTGACCTCGCTGACCGCGCAGCGCGCACACTGGCTCTGCTGGCTTTGCCGCTGCTGTTCGGGGCCTGTCAGGCCGACGCGCCCACCAGCACCCGCCTGCGCATACAGGCCGTCGCCGACCCGGTCGCGGCCCCGGCGTACCGCAAACTGATCGCCGCCTTCCAGACCCGGCACCGGACCTTCTCCGCGAATTTATTCCGGTCGTGCGACATGCCGAGCATGTCACCCGCCTGGCGCCGTCTTTTGCCGGCGGAGATCCGCCCGATCTGTTCCTGATCAACTACCGACGCTGGGGACAGTTCCTCGGCGGCGAAGTCCTGGCGCCGCCGGGTCCATGGCTCGATGACCTGGCCTCGTTCAAGCGCACCGACTTTTTTGACCTGACGCTGGAAGCCTTCAGCTGGAATGGGGAGCTGCTGCGCATGCCCCAAAATGCATCGAGTCTGGTGGTTTACTGGAACCGCGCCCTGTTCAACAGATATGACGTACCAACTCCGGACCGGGACCGGACCTGGCGGGAGTTTCACGACGCCGCGGCGAGCCTGACCCGGGATACGGGTCTTGACCGACGCAATGAGCTGTGCGGCCTGGATCTGGACCCCAGCATCGTGTAAGCCTTCCGCAAGCCGCCGCCGCCGACGACGACGCAGACCGGGCCTGGCCAGACTTGGCCCAGGCCCGCATTGATGAAGAGCACTGCCTGCCCTGGCGCGGCCCTGAATGCGGAGCCTGCAAAGACAGCTGTCCCATCCCTGGGGCACTCAAATGGTTGGGGTCGCGACCGCGAATTGACCCGGACCTCTGCGTGGGTTGCGGCCTCTGCCGCGAAGCCTGCATTAGCCATCCCAAGGCGGTGCGCCTTTGGCCGCTCACGCCGCGAGAGCAGCTGTCGACCGAGCCGGTTCAGAACGCGTAATCCACCTCGATCCACAGGCGCTGGGTATTCACGCCGAAGGCCTCGGCTTGGTAGTCGGCATATTTGACCAGGGCGGAGAGCCGCTTGCTGAAGACCTTGCTGGCGCGTAAATCCCACTCCGCGCCATAGTCCGGGCCGCCGGCATCCGGGCTGAAGCGGTGATAAACAGCCAGCCATTTGACACCGGCCAGTTCGGCTCCCAGCTGCGCATAGAGGTCTTGAATGCCCGCTTCGGGCGTGACCAGAAACACATCAGCCCAGCCCTGGAACTTGTGCAGAGTCGCCAATGGCGTCATGAACGGCGCCGTCGCAGAGTTGTTGTCACCCTGCAGAACTTCCCAACCCAGCCGCAACTGCACTGGTGCCAACGCAACCCCGAATTCCACCAAACTGTAGCCCGCATCCGGCTCCACCGCCGCACCGTCGCTGTCCTGATAAGCGCTCTGATTAGCCAGCTCCAGGGTGTAGCTGTAGCGATCCAGCTGACCGCTGGCGCGCAGACCCACGGTCTGGCTGTCAGCCGCCGCGGCGGAAAAATCAAGCAAGTAGGCATAGGCGCCCAGCTGCAAGGCCTTGCCCAGCCCCGCATACTGCAGATTCAGCAAATGGCCATCGACGGGCCGGCTGCGAAACAGGATGTTCTCTGCATGCGTCAGAAACGCATAGCTCAGACGCGTATCGGGCAGGCTCCCGTTGACGACCGAGAGCGCGCGGAAGGTCTGCTCGTTCTGGCGCCAACCGACGTTGCCCACGAAACGTGCATTGTCAAAAACAATCCGCTGACGTCCCAGCTTGAATTCCGTGTCTGGGATACCGGTGTAGCGGAGCCACAGCCGATTCAATTCCTCGCCTTGCGGATCGGCGATGACAGCGCGGCCCACAGCCCCATTGCGCAAGCTATTGTAGTCATCAGCGTCCGTCAGCGACCACACTCCCTCGAATTCCGCCAGCGCACTCAAATCCCGCCAAGCTGCCGTCTGATAGGCCAGACGCAAGCGCGCCGTCAGGGCCTGGCCCTGGCGACGACCCGGAACGTCCTGCTCGGCGTGCTCGTAGCGCAAGCGGCTGGCCGTATGGGCCTGCCCCTGCAACACGGCCTCCTCAAGTCCCGCTGCGGCCTGCACCGACATGGTGCTGAGCACGCCCCAAATTCCGAACACCACGACCCAGCGGCTCGTTGAAACCATTGCTAACTCCTTTTGTTATTGCGACTCTCGCTGCCACGATAGCGGTGCAGCGCCGTTTAACCATGATTCATATCAAGTCCTGCTGCCCTGGAAGCGAAAACTGTGCCAGTTTGTTTCAACGGCCCAGAGAATCGGTGTACATTTGCCGAATCAACGACCAGGGAATCTGAATGCGGGCCGTCGCACGCGGAGTAATCATGGGCCTGACGTGGGTCAGCGCCGCCGCCTGGGCCATTCCCGAAGGCCCTGAGCCGGGCTCTCCCGAATGGATCCAGCGTGAGGCGGAAAACTACGCCAGGGTGCAGGAAGCCCCTCTGGAGCAGAGCCAGCCCGATTTCGTCGCGCGCTTGCACAGCCAGAACGCCGCCAATGAGCAATTCTGGCTGGAACGCGCTGCCGCGGACCCCAGCTGGCTGTTCCCGCAGTCGGGCAACAGCAATTTCACCCCCCTGTGTACCAGCTGGATGGAACAATGCGCCGGCGACCCCTTCCGTTACCCCGGCACGGATCCCTTCTACGACGACGTCGGCGAAGTCAGTCCCTTCGTCATTTACGATGCCCGGTGTGCACGTTTGTCCGGCCGCGTATGGGCCCCAATCAACTCTGCGCCGGGCGATCGCCTGCCGACTGTGGTGATCGAAACCGGTTCGGTACAGGCGCCGGAGCCCCTGTATTGGTGGATGGCGCAGGCTTTGGTCCGCAGCGACTATGTGGTGCTGACTTTCGATGTGCGCGGCCAGGGCCGCTCGGACTTTCAGTCACCGGCAGGCAACCAGGGCGGCAATTCCGACCCCACCGTGTTCTGGGACGGTCTGGTCAATGTGATCGATTTCTTTCGTTCCAGTCCCGGCAATGTCTACCCTCATAACGCCAGCTGCGCCGGCACCTATCCCACCGTCGTCAGCGACTTCAATCCCTACTGGGAGCGCATGGACCCAGACCGACTGGGCCTGGCCGGCCATTCGCTGGGCGCCAGTGGCGTCAGCCGCGTCCAGGGCTACGACGCCGACGGAGCTGATTCCTGGCCGGGTCTGCTGGACAGCGAGAACCCGGTGGACGTGATCGTGGCCTGGGACAGTCTGGCGAACATCAGCCCGCGCGTACCGGCCATGGGGCAAAGCTCCGAATACGGGTTGACGCCGATGCCCAAAACCACAGCGCCAGATCCAGACGCTCACAAGACAGCCTATGCAGCATGGCAAGAAGCCGGCCTGCCCGTGTATCAGCTCACCATACAGGGCAGCTCCCACTACGAGTGGTCCCTGATCCCTACCTTTCCCACGACCTCCTGGTGCCCCGATACCAGCAATGGCCGTTGCGAAGGCGGCTGGGGACGGCCATTGGCTGAACATTATTCCGTGGCCTGGTTTGACCGCTGGCTGAAGCAGCCTGGCGAATCCGGTTACGCCGACGCCGACGCACGCCTGCTGGCCGACTCCGCCTGGGTAGATCGCTACAGTTTCTACTATCGTTCGGCGCGGGCGTTTCCGGACCGCAGCGGCAATATGCAGCTCTGCGAAGACATCCGTGCGGGCTGCGACGGCAGCGCGCGCGATCCGCTGACGGTGCCACAGACGCGACCGGCCAGCACGGGCCCAGCAAGCGGAGCTATGAATCTGTGGTTGGTACTTTGCTTAATCGGGGTCAAACTGCGATGTCTCCAGCGACGGTCCTGAAGTTGCGGTCTGACCCCGACATCTGGAAATCCGGATCTGGAAATCGCCATCTGGCCCCGAAATCTGCTGAACCAAAGAGAAAATCTTGAACGATTCCAGCGACTACATTCCACCGAAAATTTGGCGCTGGAAGCCCGGCAACGGCGGCCGGTTCGCCGATATCAACAGGCCCACCGCGGATGCCACGCACGACAAGGAGCTACCGGTCGGCAAGCATCCGCTACAGCTTTATTCGCTGGCCACGCCAAACGGGGTCAAGGTCACGGTGATGCTGGAGGAACTGCTGGCCTTGGGCCACAGACAGGCCGAATACGACGCCTGGTTGGTCCGCATCGATACCGGAGAGCAGTTTTCCAGCGGTTTCATCGCCGCCAATCCCAACGCGAAAATTCCGGCCCTAGTCGACCATAGTACGGACGCTCCGACCCGGGTCTTCGAGTCGGGCGCGATCCTGCTGTATCTGGCCGAGAAGTTCGATGCGTTCCTGCCGCACGATCCCGCACGACGCACGGAAGCCCTGAACTGGCTGTTCTGGCAGATGGGGGCCTCCCCGTTTTTAGGCGGCGGTTTCGGCCATTTCTATGCCTATGCGCCGAGCAAAATCGAGTACGCCATCGATCGCTATGCCATGGAAACCAAACGGCAAATGGACCTGCTGGACAAGCGCCTGGCGGAACACGAATATCTGGCGGGTCCGGAGTACACCATCGCCGACATGGCGGTCTGGGCCTGGTATGGCGCTTTGGCTCTGGGTAAGCTTTACGATGCGGGCGAGTTCTTGCAGGTTCAGGATTATCACCATGTCCAGCGCTGGGCGCAGCAGATCAAGAAGCGCCCGGCCGTGCGGCGTGGACGCATGGTCAACCGCGCCTGGGGCGATCCATCCCAGCAGCTGTTTGAGCGCCACGACGCCAGTGATTTCGAGTTGCGCACCTTGGACAAACTGGCCGGTGGGAATACGCAAGAGTCCTAAGCCGCCTGCAGCGGCGGCAATGGACAATGCAGACTGGCGCAGACCGCTCGTAACAGTTCGAACTCCTCAAGCGTGATTCGTTCATCGTGCATGATGGCGATGCTCAGGCTCGACAACAAGCGCTCCTTGGCCATGGGCGAAAGCGAATTCAGGCGGCTGAGACTTTCGTCCAGCGCGGTGCTCCAGTTCGCCGGGGGTGCAAATCTCAGTTCCAGCATTGGCAGCGCCCGCCGCGCGGCCTTGGCAAACGCGGCCTGGGCCGCCCGCGGATCGGTATGCCCCTGCCCGACCAGGATGGACAACAGTATCGCGACGTCTTCGGATAGCGCCATCAGGGATTTTCTGCCCATGGTCCTGGCCCGCTGTGGATGCATGACCTCAGTGATCTGCAGCTTGAGCATGTGGCCCAGCGCGAACTCAAAACAGCTGAGTTGCCCATCCAGAAGACTCAGCAAGGTGCAATCGTTTTTCAGCCTGAACAGTTCGGCACGTGGGCGCTGACGGACCGGCGCAAAGGCCACGGCTGCCAACGGCAGATAGAGATCTCGGGCCACGGCCTGCAGTTCGCGAGCGAAGTTCTGCACCCGCTCGGCAACCGGCCGGCCCCAACTGGCGCCGACCAGCTGGAGCTGGCGGCGCGCCAGCTCCGCGTCCACGTCGATGAGCTGAGCGAGCAGCAGAGCCAGCGCATCGTCCGCATCGTGGGCCGCGGACCACAGTGCCTGCGGAATACGCTTACGCAATTTCAGCGCATTGTCGATACTCGCCGAATTGATGGTGCCGACGGCGGCGACGACGTCAGGCGCAGCACCCGCTGGCGTAACGGGCGGCGTCACTGGCGCTTCCGCGGGTCCCGCAGAAAGATGTTGTACCGCTTCGTCTGCGCTGGCCTGGCTCGCCTGATTTTCCGCCTCGGCCCACTGGTGTTTCAGGCTGTTCCACTGTTCTGGGCGAAAACCCGGCTCGATGGCCTGGATGCGTTCCAGCACGGGCGGATGGGTGGCGAACAGGCCGGACAATGAAAATCCGCTGCCAAACAACATATGGCTGATTTCTTCATCGCCCGCCGCGGTAAAGCGCGAGCTATATGGCGTCGCTTCGCGCGAACTGTCCATCTCCAGACCGCCGATTTTCTTCAGGGCGCCGGCCAGACCTGCGCCGAGGCGGGTGAACTGCACGGCCGAAGCATCGGCCAGAAATTCGCGTTGGCGCGACACCGCGGCCTTGATCAGGCGCCCGAAAATCACGCCGATAAAGCCGACAATAATCATTCCCAGCCCCAAACTCCCCAGCGCCAGCCGCACCCCACCCTCATCCTTGCTGCTGCGTCGCACATGCCAGACGGAATCGATGATGTGCTGCCCGCTGATTTGCAGCGCCAAAATCCCAAAGATCACGCCCATCAATTTGATATTGAGGCGCATATCGCCATTGAGGACATGGCTGAACTCGTGAGCAACCACACCCTGCAGTTCGTCGCGCGTCAGCCTGTCCAGGCAACCGCGCGTCACCGCAATGGCGGCGTTGGCCGGCGTCGTGCCCGCGGCGAAGGCGTTGATTGCAGGCTGATCCTCCAGCACATACAGTGCCGGCATCGGCACACCGGACGCGATGGCCATTTCCTCCACGACATTGCGCAAGCGAACCAGCATGGGATCACTGGCGCTGGCTTTGACCAGGGTCCCGCCAAAAGCCTCCGCGACCTTGCGACCGCCACCAGACAGCGATGCGACCTTATACAGGCTGCCACCGACAATGATCAACAAGGTGAGACCGGTCGTCCACAACGACAGTGTTGCGTACCAGGCCTGCATATCGACAGCCCCGCCCGGTCGGTCCTGTTCAGCGGCGATCAAGGCCGTG
>JBFIIN010000061.1:0-12230 GCA_041601225.1 Oceanococcus sp. | reverse complement strand
CGCTTCATGAACAGGTCCGGCACCCAGTTGGCGGTGTTCATGTCGTGGGTGCGGCGGCGTTCGTCACCCGTGTTTTTGCGCAGGTCCACGAATTCTTCGATGTCCCGGTGCCAGGTTTCCAGATAACCGCAGACCGCGCCCTTGCGCTTGCCGCCCTGGTTGACGGCCACCGCGGTGTCGTTGGCCACCTTCATGAACGGAACCACACCCTGGCTCTTGCCGTTGGTGCCCTTGATGTAGGAGCCCATGCCGCGCACAGGAGTCCAGTCGTTGCCCAGGCCGCCGGCGAATTTGGACAGCATGGCGTTGTCGTGCACCGCGCCGAAGATGCCGTGCAGGTCGTCGGGAATCGTGGTCAGGTAGCAGGAGGACAGCTGCGGGCGCAGGGTGCCGGAGTTGAACAGGGTGGGGGTGGACGACATGAAGTCGTGCGAGGACAGCAGGCGGTAGAACTCGATCGCGCGATCTTCGCGCTCGACCTCGTTGATCGCCAACCCCATGGCCACGCGCATGAAGAACGCCTGCGGCAGCTCGAAGCGCACGCCATCGCTGTGGATGAAGTAGCGATCGTAGAGGGTCTGAAAGCCCAGGAACGTGAAATTGCGATCCCGGTCGGCCTCGATGGCCGCGCCCAGCTTCTCCAGGTCGAACTGGGTCAGCTTCTTGTCCAGCAATTCCAGCTCGGCGGCCTTGTTGATGTACTCGCGGAAGTATTCCGGGTACAGCTCAGCCATTTCGGCCTGGGTGGCGTAGGTGATCGGGAAGCCGATGAAGCGCAGGGCTTCGTGGCGCAGCTTGTCCAGCAGCAGGCGGGCCGACACATAGGTGTAATTGGGCTCACGCTCGATCAGCGAGCGGGCCGACAGGGTGAGGGCCTGGGCCAGTTCTTCTTCGCTGATACCGTCATAGACATTTTTCAGGGTATCGTCGATCACCTGCTTGGCATCGACATCGGCAATGCCGTCGCAGGACTCGGTGATGACCCGGCGCATGCGGTCTTCGTCCAGGGTCGACAACTCGCCGCCGGCCAGTTTGACCTTGATGGCCGGCTTGGCGGCCCGCGCCGTTTTCTTGCTGGCCGCGTCCTTCTCCGCGCGCTTGCGCGACTGCTCTTCGCGATACAGCACGTAGGCGCGCGCGATCTTCTGTTCGCCGGCGCGCATCATCGCCAGCTCGACGTGATCCTGAATATCCTCGATATGGACCGTACCGCCGCCGGAAAGGTTGCGGGTAACACCGCTCACGACCTGGTCGGTCAGGGCCTGCACGCGCTCATGCACCCGGCCGCTTTCGGCGGCACTGCCGCCCTCAACGGCCAGAAAGGCCTTGGTCATGGCCAGTTTGATTTTGCTCGCGTCAAACGGCGTGACCTTGCCGTTGCGGCGAATGACTTTGAATCCGCCCGGCGCAGTGGCCGCGACTTCGACCTGGCTGTCGGTCGGACGGTGTGTGGTGGCCGACGGCTGACCGTCGACCGAAAGGGCCTGTGTTTCCATGAATTGTTTTGCTCCCCCGAGCTGCTGCGCATGGCGACCTTGGTCGCCGGTTGAAACTGATGTCTTCAGACCTGAAGCTGCCTTGTGAAAACACTATATAGTGGGTCCAGGGGGCATCGTCAACCCAAGATGTTGTGGTCAACTCTGTTGAGCAGCGTGGGAGTCAGTTGTGGATAAGTCCTGGAAAAAGCGGGGGTTGGTGGCGCCTTTCTGAGCGTTTTCTTGAGCTTAGCCGCGTTGGGGTTTTTGCCCCGGTGCAGGTACCATCCGCGCTTTCACCGTTCATCGGAAAATCGCCTTCATGATCATTCCTGTGCTGCTTACCGGGGGCTCGGGCACCCGCCTGTGGCCTCTGTCCCGCAAACGGCATCCCAAACAGTTTTTGCAGCTTGCCGGCGACTGTTCGCTGCTGGAGGATACGGCGCGGCGGATGGCCGCTTTGCCGGACTGCGGCGCGGTCCTGGCCGTCGCGGGCGAGGACCACCGTTTTGTGGTTGCTGAGCATCTGCGGCGCAGTGGCGCCGGAGAGACCCAGATCTTGCTGGAGCCGGCCGCACGCAATACGGCGCCCGCCGTCGCGCTGGCCGCGTTGCAGGCCAAGGCCGAATGGGGAGGCGACACCATCCTGTTCGTTTGTCCCTCCGATCATGTGGTGCCGGACCAGGCTGCCTTCGCGGCCGCGGCCGAAAAGGCGGTGGCCGCCGCCCGGGACGGTGCGCTGGTGACCTTTGGCGTGGTGCCGGCGCGGCCGGAAACGGGCTACGGCTATCTCAAGGCTGGTGCGATTCTGCCCGGCGGCGGGCGCGAACTTGTTTGCTTTGTCGAAAAGCCGGACGCCGCTACCGCCCGGAGCTATGTGGAGTCCGGGGAGTATTTTTGGAACAGCGGCATGTTCGTGTTCCAGGCCCAGGCTTTTCTCGATGAATTGCAGAGCCATGCGCCAGCAATATTCACGGCCTGCTGCGAGGCCATCGCCAACTCCAGCCGCGACAGCGAGTTCGTGCGGGCTGACGCTCAATCTTTCGCGGCCTGTCCGTCCGATTCGATCGATTATGCGGTCATGGAGAAGACCAATCGCGGGGTGGTGGTGCCGCTGGATTGTGGCTGGAATGATGTGGGGTCCTGGACCTATCTGGCGGAAACGCGATCCGTGGATGCCCGGGGCAATGTCAGCGACGGTGATGTGCGGCTGCGCAACAGCGACAACTGCACCGTTTATTCCGGGAACCGGCTGGTGGCCGCGGTGGGGCTGCGCGACACGGTGATTGTCGAAACCAAGGATGCGGTGCTGGTCGCGGGCGCGGACCAGTTGCAGGAGATCAAGGGTCTGGTCGCGGAACTGGAGGCCGATGGTCGCAGCGAGGTTCATCAGCATCCGCGGGTCTATCGCCCCTGGGGTTCCTATGAATCCGTGGACAGCGGCGAGCGCTTTCAGGTGAAACGCATCGTGGTGGCGCCGGGCAAGAAACTGTCTCTGCAGATGCATCATCACCGCGCCGAGCACTGGACCGTGGTCAAGGGCACGGCCCGCGTGACCCGCGGCGAGGACAGCTTTCTGCTGTCTGAAGACGAATCTACCTATATCCCGGTGGGCACCAAACATCGGCTGGAGAATCCCGGCGCGATACCGCTTGAACTGATCGAGGTGCAGACCGGCAGTTATCTGGGTGAAGACGACATCGTGCGCTTCGCCGACGATTTTGGCCGTCAGGGCAGTAGCGCCGAATAGAGATCGACGCTGCCGACACGAAGCCGGCAGCGCCGCTGCTCCGGCCGAAGGGAGGGGGCACGACTAGAGCAGAGTCCGGAGTGTGCGGGCCTGGATGTGAGGAAAGTGTGGTGATCTCGCAGCGGTGCCGGCAGTCCTGGCGCGCGCATCTGGGCCGGGCGTTGACCCGGCCGCACGGCGCGGTCGTTGCCGGTCCTCGGGCTCAGCCGATTTTCAGCCGCCCGGCGGTTCGCCGGCGCAGGACCGGGTGTCGCAGACTGAGCAACAGCAGCAGCACGGCCAGATACACAAAGGGTTCCGTCTCCTCGACTTTGCTTTTCCAGACAAAGTGCACGCAGCCCGCGGTGCTGGCGACATAAACCAGTTGATGCAGGCGCTTCCAGCGCCGCCCCAGGCGCCGCTGCCAGCCGCGCGTCGAGGTTGCGGCCAGGGGCAGGAGCAACAGCCAGGCCAGGAACCCCGCGGTGATGAAGCTGCGCTTGACCAGATCGTCCGCCAGGGCCACCGGATCAAATGCCAGATCAAAGACCAGGTAGCTGGCGAAATGCAGGCTCAGATAAGTGAAGCTCCACAAACCCAGTTGGCGCCGGATCTGGATCGGCCAGGGCTTGCCCAGCACATTGCGCAGCGGGGTCATCGCCAGGGTGAGCAGCAGCAGGCGCAGGCCCCATTGGCCGGTGTGATGCTGGATGGTTTCAACCGGGTTGATGCCCAAATTCCCGCCAATGGCCCACCAGGCGAGTTGGATGAGGGGGATGGCGGCTAGGCAAAAGGTCGTGGCGCGGGGCATGGGGTGATCTTAATGGGACGGGGTTCGAACCGGGGCCAGAATTGCATTCTTGCCATGTGAGATTCGGCCCTTAAAGGGCCGAGTTCCCTTTCTTTGCTTGCCCAAAGAAACGGAACCCAAAGAAAGGGCAGCCGACGGTGGCGCGACTTCGCGCAGCGCGCGAAGCCGTCCCCTGCGCTTCTCGCGCTCACCGGGTCGGCCCGACGCGCCCTCCCTGGCGCGGCGGGCCTCAAGCGCACGTCCTGTGCGCTTGACCGCGGCGATCGCTGCGATGCTCGGCGCCACCCACGGCATCAATGCCCCCCGAAGCTGCAGCAATGGCGCTTGGGGCCCCCTCGGTAGCGCCGAGTACCGCAGATCGACTGTGGCCGGACGACAGGACGTCGTCCGAGCACTGTCGCGACAAGGATGTCGCGTCAGTGCGGTGCCACACCAAGTTCGAGGAACGCAGGGTACCGCGCAGCGGCGCGGACGCGGGGGTGTCTTTTCTTTTGGCGCCTTTTCTTTGGACAAGCAAAGACAAATTCGACCGGAACGAATTTGGTCGTGCGAAGCATGACCCGTAGGGCTGGGTCCAAGGACGGGCCCAGCAAAAGACGCTCGCTCCCGGCAGGGAGAGTAACCCCATGAATTCAGCAAGAGATAAATCGCGATACGTCGAACCTAAAAATGCTTCCGCAGATTCATCCCCTCATACAAGGACGCCACCTCATCCGCATAGCCGTTGAACATCAGCGTCTTGCGCTTGAACAATTCCCCGATCCGCCGCTCCCGCGCCTGCGACCAGCGCGGGTGATCCACCGTGGGATTCACGTTGGCATAAAAGCCGTATTCGCGGGCCTGCAGATCGTTCCAGGTCGTATAGGGCTGCTTTTCCACAAAGCGGATGCGCACGATGGACTTGATGCTCTTGAAACCGTATTTCCAGGGCACGATCAGCCGCACCGGCGCGCCATTTTGCTTGGGCAGTTCCTTGCCATACAGTCCGGTGGCCAGCAGGGTCAGCGGGTGCATGGCCTCGTCCATGCGCAGGCCTTCGCGATAGGGCCAGGGCAAAGCGCGGCGCTTCTGGCCCGGCATCTGCTTGGGATCGACCAGGGTTTCGAAGGCCACATATTTGGCCTTGCTGGTGGGTTTGAAGCGCTTGAGCACGGTTGCCAGCGGCACGCCGCGCCAGGGAATGACCATCGACCAGGCTTCGACGCAGCGCAGCCGGTAGATACGGTCTTCCAGTTCGCTGGTCTTGATCAGCGCATCCAGATCAAATTCGCCGCCGGCTTCGCATTCGCCGTCGACCTTGATGGTCCAGGGCCGGGTTTGCAGCAGGTGGGCGTGGCGCGCCGGATCGCCCTTGTCCGTGCCGAACTCGTAGAAATTATTGTACTGGGTGATCTGCTCAAAGCTGTTCGGGGCTTCGCCGTCGGCATAGTCCTTGCCACTGGCTTCGGTTGCGGCGGCGGCGCCATTCAGGCCCAGCCCGCCGGCCAGCGTCGCGGCGCTGGCGCCGATAAAGCGCCGGCGATCCAGATATAGGGCTTCCGGGGTGACGTCGGCCTCGCGCAGGGTGGCGCGCGTGCGGGTTTGGATAAGCATGTGGGCTCCTGGGTTAAATGTTGGGACCGGGCCCGCGCGCAAAAGGTTTCATCGGCCGCGCGCCCCGAGCGATACAATAGGCCCATGACACTTGATGACCTGATTGAGACCTTTGCGCTGCTTGAGTCCTGGGAAGACCGCTACGGCGTGATTATCGACCTGGGCCGGCAGTTACAGCCCCTGCCGGCGGAGGCCCACAACGAGCAGAACAAGGTGCGCGGCTGCATGAGCCAGGTCTGGATGACCGTTGCGTACACCGAGGACGATCCGCCGCGGCTGATCTTTCAGGGCGATTCGGATGCCCACATCGTCAAGGGCCTGATCGGGGTCCTGCTGGTGATTTTTTCCGGCAAGACCGCCCGGGAGATCCTCGACGTGGATGTCGAGGCGACATTTTCGACCCTGAATTTGGCCCAGCATGTGAGCGTGAATCGCCGCAATGGTCTGTATTCCATGGTTGAACGCATCAAGCAGCTGGCGCAGGAGGCCCTGGCCGCCAGCTGATCAGTCGCCTGCGGCTTCGACCCGCAGCGTTCCGGACTGCAGACCGACAACTTTCACCGCCGTGCCCGCATCCAGGTCCGGTCCAGTGCAGCGCCAGCTGGTATCCGCAGCCTTGACCCGGCCCACGCCATTGCGCAGAGTGGTCGCCAGCACCAGGGTGCGGCCGATAAATTCGCTGCCCGGCTGGTTCAGGGCCTGGCCACTGTCCGAGGCGGGCACGGCGGGCGGATGCTTGCGTTGCCAGAACTTGAAGGCAACGATGCTGGCCACCGATACGATGCTGAAGAACAGCACCTGCACATTCAGGCCAGGGTCCGCGACGGCCACCAGCAAGCCGGTGAGTATGGCGGCAACGCCAAACCAGACCACGACCGCGCCGGGTAGCAAGGCCTCGAGCGCGATGAGCAGCACGCCTCCGGCAATCCAGGTCCATTGGCTATGAGCTTGCAGGGTTTCGATCAGGCCGTCCATCAACTGCGCGCCTTGCCCGCACCTTCGACCAGTTCCTTGATGCCGTCTATGGAACCGATCAGGCTGCCCGCTTCCAGCGGCACCATGATCACCTTTGAATTCGGCGCCGAAGCGATGGCCTGCAGGGCGTCGGTGTATTTGTTCGCCACGAAGTAATTGACGGCCTGGATGTCACCGGCCGCGATGGCGCGGGACACGTCTTCGGTCGCCTTGGCTTCGGCCTGGGCCAGCCGTTCGCGCGCTTCGGCGTCTTTGCGCGCCGCTTCGAGCCGGCCTTCGGCGCCCAGAATCATGGCCCGTTTTTCGCCCTCGGCCTTGCGAATTTCGGCTTCGCGGAAGCCTTCCGCCTCGAGAATCGCGGCCCGCTTCTCACGCTCGGCCTTCATCTGCCGCGCCATGGAATCCACCAGATCCTGCGGTGGCGAGATGTCCTTGATTTCCACTCGGCGCACGTTGGTGCCCCAGACGTCGGTCGCCTCATCAATGATGGCCAGCAACTTGCCGTTGATGGTGTCGCGGTTGGACAGGGCCTCGTCCAGATCCATTTCGCCGAGTACCGAGCGGATCGAGGTCATGGCCAGGTTGGTGATGGCCCGTTCCAGTTCGTTGACCTCGTAGGCCGCCTTGGCCGCGTCGGCCACCACGATGTAGATCACGCCATCGACCTGCACCTGGGCGTTATCGCGGGTGATGACGTCCTGGGCCGGTATGTCAACGACGCGTTCCATGACGTTCACCTTGCGGCCCACCTTGTCGATGATCGGCACGATGAAATGCAGGCCCGGCTGCAGCGTGCGGGTAAAGCGTCCGAAGCGCTCGACGGTCCAGCGGAAACCCTGGGGCACGGCCTTGACCCCCATGACGCCAATGATGACCGCCAGGATCAGCATTGAAACGACAAATTCACCCATCACACGTCCCCCTTGCTCAGCTGTCGATCAGGCGCAAAGATACACTGCCCGCGAGCCCCAGTGGTCAAATCAGGAATCCAGGGGCAGATGATGGATATGGGTGCCCGTTTGCGCACGGCGCGCCAGCTGCAACATGGCTGCGGCGACAGCGCTGGTCTGGATGGGCCGATACTTTTTTAGCGGGCCGCACAGCAGGGGCGACAACAGCGGGGCGATGGCCTTGCCCAGGGATTCGCCCGGTCGTTGCTCGGCGCGGGGTCCGAGCAGTAGCGAAGGCCGCAGGATGTGCAGGCTGGGCAGGCCCAGGGCCTGCAAGGCTTTTTCGGTTTCACCCTTGACCCGGTTATAGAACACGCCCGATCCGGCATCCGCGCCCACCGCGGACACCACCAGCATCTGTTTGACTCCGCCGTTCAGCGCGGCCCGTCCGGCAGCCAGGACATAGTCATGGTCGACTTTGCGGAACGCCGCCTTGGATCCCGCGACTTTCATGGTCGTGCCCAGGCAGCAGTACAGGGTCTCTACGCCGCTCATATCCGCGGCCTCCGGCAGGGCATCGAAATCGACCACCCGCCAGTCCAGGCGCTCATCTGGGCGCGCGCTGGGGCGTCGCGCAAAGACGCGAATTTGCGCAATTTGCGGATCGGCGAGCAACTGCTCAAGGCAGGCGCTGCCAACGGCGCCGGTGGCGCCGATTACGGCTACGCAAGGGTATGTGGACATGTTTTCAGCTCCGGGTGTGGGTGAGCGGACTGTGAATGACGCTTATTTGACGGCAGAAATGAGAATTTACTACGCGAGAAAGCTAGCCCATTTTTGTGCACTGCGATAAAGTTTGAGCTATGTCACCAGATTCCGTGACCCTAACCAAGTCTGACAGCGAGCCCGCACAATCGCCCTGTGCCCGGCAGTTGCAGCAGGGCGAGTCGCGTCTGCGGTTCGAGCCGCGGCTGGAAGCGGAATTTCGGCGGGTTTACATCGATCAAAACATTGATCGGGTCCGCGCGGCCGTGTGGCTGGGCATCGCGCTCGTGGTCACCGTGGTGGCTATCGATTTGTTCACCCTGGCGCCAGAGATTCGGCTGCGCGTGGCTGCTGCGAAGCTGCTGATCCTGATGCCAGTGCCCGCGCTGACCCTGTGGGTGGTGTATCACCCCATCCTTTATCGGTTCGCGGCCGGCTTTATGGCGGCGTCCATCGTGACCGTGGGCCTGGGGATCGCGGCCATCCATGCGGTCGTCGGCCAGATGGGTTTTGTGCAGCCCTACGATTCCCTGCTGCTGGCGGTGGTGTTCACCTATTTCATGTCGGGATTGCTGTTGCCGATGAGTGCGATTTGCGCCCTGGTCATTTCCATGGGGGCGATCCTTGGCGAGGTCCAGGTGGGTATCGCCGGCGCCTCGCTGGCCTACCATGTGACCCATCTGACCGCCGCCAACATGATCGGACTGATTGGCAGCTTCATGCTGGAGCGGGTGGTTCGCCAGAACTACCTGCATGCGGGGGCCGCAAACGAGCTGGCCGGTCTGGATGTGCTCACCAATCTGCCCAATCTGCGGGTGTTCAATGACAGATTCGAGCGCCGCTGGCGGCAGGCCAGTTCCGAAAGCGCGAGTCTGGGGCTGCTGCTGGTTGATGTGGATTATTTCAAGCGCTACAACGACAGTGCCGGCCACGTCGCCGCCGACAAGGCCATCCAGCAGGTGGCCAAATGCATCCAGCGCGCGGCGCGCCGCCCCATCGATATCGTCGGGCGCCTGGACGATGATGAGTTTGCGATTCTGCTCTATGCTGCCGATCAGGCGCAGCTCGCCGAGAGCGCCGCGCGATTGGTGCAGGCGGTTCGCGGTATGCACATACATCACGCCGATTCACCCATTTCGGATCAGGTGACGATCAGCATTGGTGCGGCGGCTATGCGCGCCCGCGACGCCGCCGGTCCGGCACTGTTGGTCGCCCAGGCTGATGAAGCCTTGCAACTGGCCAAGCGCAGTGACCGGAACCAGGCCTGTGTCGCCAATCCCCAGCAGGCGCCCGCGGATAACCCCAAAGTGACCCCGCTGCGCGCCAGCTAACGGCCGGCGGCACGCCCCCTCAGGCAGGAGCTGCAGGCTCCACTATAATTCCCAGTCCATCGCCGGCGCCGGCCACGCTGTTGCCGCGCAGGTCTGTTATTGCCGAGCTGTTATAGGGGAGGGCTCATGAACTACTTCGTCACTGGTGCCACGGGATTTATCGGCCGCTTCCTGGTCGCGCGTCTGCTGGAGCGGGGCGGCACCGTGCACGTACTTATGCGCGAGAGCTCGGCCGCCAAATTCCAGTCGCTCAAGGAGCGCCTCGACGCCGATGACAAGGCCTTGCTGCCCGTGTGGGGTGATATCACCCAGGCCGGACTGGTCAAGGCGGCAGATGGCAAAAAGCTCAAGGGCAAGATCGATCAGGTCTTTCATCTGGCGGCCGTCTACGACATGAACATGGACGACGAAACCGCGGATCGGGTGAATAATGAGGGCACCCGCAATCTGGTGAATTTCGTCAATGGCCTGGGCCCCAAGGTACGCCTGAATCACGTCAGCTCGGTGGCGGTGGCCGGCGGCGAGTTCGATGGCACCTTCAGCGAACGGATGTTTGACGAGGGGCAGAGCCTCAAGCATCCCTATTTCCGGACCAAGTACGAGTCGGAAAAAATTGTTCGCGACGAGGCCAAGGTGCCCTACCGGATTTATCGCCCCGGCGCGGTGATCGGCTCCTCCGAATCGGGCGAGATGGACAAGGTCGATGGGCCTTACTATTTCTTCAAGACCTTGCAGCGGATTCGCGACCGGGTGCCCAAATGGCTGCCCCTGCTGGGCATTGAAGGCGGCACGGTGCCGCTGGCGCCGGTGGATTACGTGGTTGATGCCATGGACCACATTGCCCACCTGGACGATCTGGATGGCAAGGTCTTCCATCTGATGCAGACCCCCGAGCCCACCGTGGGTGAGTTGATGTCCACGATGATGCGCGCCGCGCATGGACCCGGGTTTGCCAAGAGTCTGGATGTGCCTGACGTGCGCAACCTGCTGCCGGAACTGGCGCAGGACATGCTGGAAAAGCTGCCCACCAAGCAGCTGACGCGGCAGATTTCCCGCGCCATTGGCATGCCGGTGTCGGTGCTGGGCTATGTGAACAACAAGGCCATCTTCGACGACCGCCAGACCCGCGCGGCCCTGAAGGGCTCGGGGATCAGCTGTCCCAAGCTGGACAGCTATGCCGACAAGATCTGGCAGTACTGGGAGCTGCATCTGGATCACGAGGTCAAGATCCCGGCCCGCCTGCTGCCCAAGGCGCGCGGCAAGGTGGTGATGATCACCGGCGCCTCCAGCGGCATCGGATTCGCCGCGGCCAAGAAGCTGGGCGGGGCCGGTGCACGTCTGCTACTGGTCGCGCGGGGCCAGGAAAAGCTGGAAGAGACCAAAGCGATCATCGAGCAAAACGGCGGCCTGGCCTGGATCTACCCCACCGATCTCAGCGACCTGGAAGCCATCGACAAGCTGGTGGCTCAGGTGCTGGAAGAGCACGGCCATGTCGACATTCTGGTCAACAACGCCGGGCGTTCCATCCGCCGGGCGGTGTTCGAGTCCTTCGATCGTTTCCATGATTTTGAGCGCACCATGCAGCTCAACTACTTTGGCGCCATCCGCCTGATCATGGGTCTGCTGCCGGCCATGGCCAAGCGGCGCAAGGGTCACGTGATCAATATTTCCTCGATCGGCTGCCTGGCCAATGTGCCGCGCTTTGCGGCCTATGTGGCCAGCAAGTCGGCGCTGGACGCCTACTCCCGGTGTCTGTCGGGCGAGGTGAAGCAATACAATATCGAATTGACCACGATCTACATGCCGCTGGTGCGGACCCCGATGATCGCGCCCACCAGGATGTACGACTATGTGCCGACCCTGACCCCGGAAGAGGCCGCCGACATGATCGTCAAAGCCGTGGTGGACAAGCCCAAGCGCATGAAGACCTCGCTGGGTCAGGCCGCGGAACTGTCTTACGCCCTGTGGCCGAAGATGAACGATTTCGTGCTGAACAAGGGCTTCCAGCTGTTTCCGTCCTCGGCCGCCGCCAAGGGTGGTGAGCGCGACAAACCCAGTCGGGATCAGATTGCCTTCGCGACCCTGTTCCGTGGGGCCTACTGGTAGGCTTGCGTTTTTGCCGGGAGCTTGCGGTGGCCGCCTCGCGGCCACCGTGCTGACAGTTTGGTCGGGTCGCGGCCCGCCTTTGGCGCCTGGCGCCGGGTCAGCTGGCCGCCTTGAGCGACGACCCCCGCCGCGCGGCGGATGCTCTGGCTAGCCGCCGCAACAAGGTTTCGGTGTCATCCCAGCCCAGGCAGGCATCGGTAATGCTCTGACCATAGGTGACGGGCTCATCCTGCCGACCTTCGATCAGATGGCTTTCCACCATCACGCCGAAGACCCGCTGGTCGCCGCTTTCCATCTGCCGGGCGATATCGTCCGCGACTTCCAGCTGCTTGCGGTGCTGCTTGGACGAATTGGCGTGGCTGCAATCGACCATGATGCGGGCGGGCAGGCCGGCCTTTTCCAGCAGTTGCGCCGTTGCGGCGATATGTTCGGCGGCGTAATTCGGGCCCTGGCTGCCGCCGCGCAGAATCACATGCGAATCCAGATTGCCCTTGGTCTTGAAAATCGCGACCTGGCCGTTCTTGGTCAGTGACAGGAAGCGGTGCGGATTGCGCG
>JBFIIN010000060.1:0-12295 GCA_041601225.1 Oceanococcus sp. | reverse complement strand
TCGGCGCGCAGCGCGCGGGCGAGGGCGCGATACCGGAATGGACGGGCGGTATCCCGCAGCATGAGCGCACGGCGGACAATCTTTACGTTCATCCTTTTCCCGATGACAAACCTGAATTTGTGATCGACGCGAAAAACATGGGGCAGTACGCAGAGCATTTGATGCTCGGCACCGCCACCCTGCTCAAGCGCTACCCGGAAACCTACCGCTTGCCGGTGTACCAGACCCGGCGGACCGCGTTTTTCCCCGAAGAGATTTACGCCGCGACCCGCAAGAATGCCGAAACAGCCACGCTCAGCGGTACCGATGCCGTAAAAGATGCCAGTTTGGGCTTCCCGTTCCCGATCCCCGGCAGCGCCGCGGAGGTGATCTGGAACCACAAGATGAAATACCGCGGCCCCACCGCGCGGCGCTACAACAATCAGGCCATCGTGCTGGCCGACGGTTCATTCACCATCAGCAAGCTGGTCGAAGAGGTGATGTTTGCCTACGCCAATATCGCTGCGCCCGGTCAGGCTTCGGACAATCTGCTGTTGATGTACCGCAGCCGGGTCATACAGCCGCCCAAGGATGCCGGCCAGCTGATCCTGGTGCACGAAAATACCGATGCCGAAATGGGTGGCCGCCGCGCCTGGATCTACAACCCCGGCGTGCGGCGGGTTCGGCGCGTGCCCGATGCGGGATACGACAATCCTTCGACCGGCACCGACGGCAATCAAACCAATGATCAGATCGACATGTTCAACGGCTCCCTGGCGCGCTACGACTGGCAGCTGGTGGGCAAGAAATCGGTCTACATTCCCTACAATTCCTACAACATCAACGATATGTCCCTGAAATACACGGACATCATCGGCAAGGGCCATATCAATCAGGAGCTGACCCGCTATGAGCTGCACCGGGTCTGGGTCATCGATGCGACTTTGCGCGACAATGTTCGCCACCAGTTCGGGCGTCGGACCTTTTATGTGGATGAAGATTCCTGGACCATCGTCGGGGTGGATTGTTACGACGCGCGCGGCCAGCTGTGGAAATTTCAGGAAGGGCATCTGGTGATTGCCTACGACGTGGGCACCATAGGCGGGGTGCCGGAGCTGATCTACGACTTCCAGTCCGGTCGTTACTTTGCAACTGCGATGGTCAACGAGGACAAGCCGAATGATTTTGGCGTTGAATTCGATGAACAGTACTTTTCGCCGCAAGCCCTGAAAAAATCCGCCATTCGCTGACCTGGCAAACGCCAAACGCGCACCGACCTGTCGGGATCGGTGCCGGGCCTTGGGTCGGCCCGAATTCCAAGATGGCGCGCGAGCCCAAGGGTTTAGTCGCTTCGGATGAGGTTTTGCGCGATTCCTGTTCTAAACTAACCTGCCATTGAGCGGCGAACGAACGGGGCGGGGAAGGATTGATTGCAGCGTGCGTCGTGGACAGGAAATTGCTCTGCGGGTGCGAGTCATTCAATCTTGCGCAACGAACAAGGCTAGACGGTCGGAAAGATGTCGACCGAATCAGGAGATGAAATGAAGTTGAACAAAGCAACGACCCTGTGTGCATTGGTCGCGGGTTTTGCGCTGCCGACGGCGGCCGTGCAGGCCAAGGCGACAGCCGAAGAAATCGCCAAGCTGGGCGGTGACGAGCTGACCTGCATGGGCGCTCAGCGCGCAGGCAGCAAGAGTGGTGTGGCGAAGTACACCGGGAAATACCAGGGGACCTGGCCGGGGCAGACCAAACCTTACGGCTGGGAGCCTGGACCGTATGCCGATGAAAAGCCTTTGTTCACAATCACCGTGGACAATATGGACGAGTACGAAGACAAATTGACGGAAGGCCAGCTGGCATTGCTGGACAAGTATCCGGATGATTTCCGTATGAATGTGTACCCCAGTCACCGCGATTTCAAGTATCGCGACTGGGTGTGTGACGTGGTGAAGAAGAACGCCATGGAAGCGGAGCTGATTGATGACGGCCTGGGCGTGAAGGGCACTTCCGGGGCCTTCCCGTTTCCTTTCGCCAAGAGTGGCCTGGAAGCCATCTGGAACGTCATCAACCCGCATCGGGCCTGGACGGAAAAAACGGTGATGGACATCGCCGACGTCTATGCCAATGGCAGCATTGCCTGGGGGCGTGCAGTCTTCAAGACCATGAATCCCGGCAACAATCCGGTCGCGGATCAGCGCGGATCCTACTCGGACCCGATCAATGCATTTTTCTACCAGGGCTTCCAGCTGCCTGATCGGGAAAAAGGTTTTGTGGCGGTCGGGTATCAGCCGAACAATTTCAAGGCGGACGCCACCCAGTCCTGGCAGTATCTGCCGGGTATCCGGCGTGTCCGCAAAGCGCCGGAGGTCGGCTTCGACTATCCGGTGCCTCCGGCAGGACTGAGGACCGTGGATGACGATTATGTATTCAACGGTTCGCCGGAGCGTTACACCTGGAAGCTGGTCGGCAAGACCGAAAAGTACGTGCCGTATCACAATTTCAAAACGAACGATCCGTCGGTCAAATATTCCGACCTGATCACGCCCAATACGGTCAATCCCGATTATCTGCGTTATGAGCTTCATCGTGTCTGGGTCATTGAGGGGACGCTCAAGGATGGCGTGCGCCACATCTACAGCAAGCGTCGTTTGTACGCCGACGAGGACACCTGGATTGCGCTGTGGGCCGACAACTACGATGGCCGCGGGGAGCTCTGGCGCGTGGCGACCGTGGCTTATTTCTATTCGCAGGAATCCTGGACCTTCCATCGTGGCGCGTCTTTCTATCATGACCTGACCTCGGGGGCTTACGAGGCCACCTATCTGACCAACGAGCGTGGTGAGGACTGGTGGCGAATTAACCAGCCCCAGACGCCTCAGGAATACAGCCCGGAAGCCGCGGCACGCGGAGGTCACTAGCGGCTGCGTTCTTCAGTCTTTGAGAAACCGCCGGCCAGCCCGGCGGTTTTTTTTGTCGGGCCCAAGCGCCTATGATCACTCATTCCATTGAAGCGCTTCACGACCATGCATGACATTGATATTGACGGCGTCCACATCAGCAATGACGGGAGCCAGTTAATCCTGAAACCTGCCCGTGGCCGGGAAATCCAGTTTGACCGCGAGGGTGCGCGCGAACTCATGGAATTTCTGCGCATGTGCGCCGAAGAGGAGTTCAACCAGCGCAGCAGCTTTCGGGTTTCGGTTTTCGCTTCAAGCGGGGTCAAGGCCAGTTTCCTGGTTGGGGGGCGCAGCATTCCGGTATTGCCGCGCAACCTCAGTTATATCGGCATCTATGCGGAAACCTCGCCGGCGCAGAATCCCAAGCTCGACAAGGGCGCGATTATCGATGTGCTTATCGAGTACGAGGGCGAGCAGGTCAGCCACCGTGGCGTGGTGCGGCGGCGCGCCATGAACGGCTATGGGGTGTTCTTCCCGGGCTCGATACGCAACGAGGAACTCGCGCCCCATCCGCTGTTGCGGCGCATCGTGGAGCGCTTGCAAAAACGCAGCTTGAAATCCGGAGACCAGCGCGACGACTGGTTGCGTACCGAATGACCGCGCCTCCGCCCGGCTGTGCCGGCCTGCACGGAGCGCGATGTTTGGTGGGCGAACGATGACGCGATGCGTGCTCATTACGGGGTGTTCCAGCGGCATTGGTCAGGCCCTGGCTCTGGCCTTTGCCGCCAATGGCGATCAGGTCATCGCGACCGCGCGCGATCCGGGCGCGCTGCTGAGTCTGGCCGAGGCGGGGTGCGAAACGCTGGGCCTGGACGTGAGCAGTGACGCCAGCCGTGCGAATTTGCTGGAACAGTTGCAGGCTGCAGGGCACGAGCGCCTCGACATACTGATCAACAACGCTGGAATTTCGGCCATGGGTCCGTTGCTGGAAATACCGGCCGAGAGCTTGCGCGGTCAATTTGAGACCAATGTGGTCGCGCCGGTGTTATTGACTCAGGCCCTGTTCCCGCTGTTGCGGCGGGGGCAGCGCCCGCTGGTCGTCAACATCGGCAGCGTATCGGGCCTACTCACTACACCCTTTGCCGGCGCCTATTGCGCCAGCAAGGCGGCTTTGCACAGCCTGTCCGAGGCCATGCGCATGGAGTTTGCGCCCTTCGGTGTCCAGGTCATTACCGTGCAACCTGGCGGTATCCAGTCCAAATTCGGCGCAGCCGCGGCCGCCGGCATCAATGACTGGCTGGACGAAACCTCCCCATATACGCCGATCCGGGACCACATCATGGCGCGGGCCGGAGCTTCCCAGATCCAGGCCACGCCGGCAGCGCGATTCGCCACCGAGCTGCTCTCCGGTCTGGCTGGCGAGAAGCCCGCGCCGCGACAACGCATCGGGCATGGCAGCCGGGCATTGCCGGCTTTGGCTCGCTGGATGCCGGCGGGTCTTATGCGGCGCATTCTGAGTCGAAGATTCGGCTTGTCGCGTCTGCGCGCCTGAGTTGCCGGCGCGACGCCGGACACGCTATTTTTCACCCAGCCTGGGGCGCCCTGGGACAAGGAGCAGCAGCGGCTATGCCCACCCAGCTTTATCTGTGCTCTTCGAAACGCCATCTGTATCTGGCTCTGGGCCTGGCCCAGCAGGCCGCAGCCGAATGCCATCTGGTCATAATCGATCAGGACCCCGCCTGCGACGATCCGCTGCTTGAAGCGGTCAAGGTCCGACCGGGGCCATTCGCTTCGGTGGTGATCTGGAACCGCCCGGCTGATGGCGCGCAGCGCCGCCATTTGTTTGCCCGAATCGCTGACCTGGTTGGCAGCTTGCGACCGGCAGAAATCCATGTGGGCAATGATCGGCGCATCGAATTTCAATACGCTATGTATTGCGCGCGTGCTTTCGGCACCACGGGTGTCTACATCGATGATGGAACCGGCACCTATGTCAACGGCACTTACCTCAAGTTCGGGCGCAGCTGGATTGACCTGAGCATCGTCGCATTCCTGAAAAAACTGCAGTATGGCTGGTGGTATCAGCGTCGCCGTTACCTGGGGGGCACCGATTGGGTGGATCGCTGTCAGGTCCAGTTCCCGCAGCTGATGCCCGCGGCGGTGCGTTGCGGCAAACCGGTCAGCGGTCTGGATCCGGCGCCTTTTCGATCACCCCCATTCAACGCGCTTCTGGACGTCTACCTCCGAGCACTGGCCGCCGAACTGGACTTTTCGGCACAGTTCGACGCGGTAGTCATGTTGCCGCATTCCAAGCATGTGCGGCGATACTACCGCGGCGTGCCGGTGTACCTTGAAATGCTGCAGGCTCATTTGCGGGGGTTGGCCAAACTGGCTTTGAAATACCATCCGCGCGAGACCAACTTCTACTTTCCCGCCGGGCCGCAGCAGCTCGTACTACCGGCCCATCTGCCGGCCGAGATGCTTGTAGGGCGCCTGCAGACGCAGATGATTGTGGGCGACACCTCATCGGCCCTGCTGTCGGCCATCTGGCTACATCCACAGGCGCGGGTGATCTCGGTCTGTGCGCGCGGCGATGCAAATCTGCCGCTGGTGCGGCTATTGGCGAGCGCGGGTGGCGAGCTGGTGCTCTGCTAGCACCTGGGTGCGGCGCTGCTCGAAAGCGAATGCGAAGGCCCGGCGGTAGTCGGCCTGGGCCATGCCATCGACACGCAGGCAGGTGCGGCAGCTCTCGCCTTCCAGCATTCTGGCGATATCCTGATTGACCGACAGGTCGTAATGCGACCCATCGTAGGTTCGCTGTGGATCGACTGTCAGTGCGGACGGGACCGAGAAATCCAGCAAGGGGCGGCCCAGCTGGGCAACGGCGTGGATGCCCTGCAAATAGCCCTCAATCTCGCCCCGTTGATAGAAATCGTGAACACGCCAAAGGCTGATCGGGGGAACATAGAAAGTGAGGTCGCTGTCGGCATAGATGTCGAGTAGGCGCCGATAGTGCTGGACATGTTCGCGCTGGAAGGTTCGGGCCGGCGGCAAGCGGCGCTTTGCCGAGGGCAGGAGGTCGGCCGGATTCGGGCGATAAACTCGCCGGCCGGCTTCAATGGCCACAGAAAAATCAGCGGTGTAGTAGCGCGGGGTCGGTGACTTTCCGAGCAGGCCGCGCACGGAGAATTGCAGGGCGTCGAGGGTCAGGTAGCTGCGCAGCCAGTGGGGCGGATCGGCGTGACGGCGGACATGGTCCGGGATGGTGGCTGCCACGTTGGCCGTGAAGAAGTTGAAGGCATCGACACCGACATAGACCGTCGTGGGCCTGAAGCCGCGCTTCTGCAGGTACTCCGCGAAAGCCACGAATTCGCCGACCATGCCCAGCGACACGGCCAAATTGAAACAGCGGGATTTCTGAAAGTACTCGCCGTTGAGCAAGGTGGTCCGTGAGCTGCCGAGGATCACGCAATCGAAGTCCTGTGTGCGGGGCAGCAGGCGGTTGAGCTTGGCCACCCGTTCGTTGAAGCCGATGTTTCGGCCGGTCAGCCGATTGCCCTGGTGGTACCACAGCGGGTCAACCAATATGCATAACAACAAAGTGACTGACAGTCCGGCGAACAGGACCAGACCGATGCGCCGCAGGTAGCTGGGAAGAGCTCTCATGGTCAGAACTGAAAGTAAAGAAATTCGGATACGTGCGACAGGCTCAATGTCGCCAGCAGCGCCAGCAGTCCCATGCAGACCGCCCAGCCGCGACTGGGACGCCAGATCAGCACCGCCCAGCGGATTTGGGTCGGGTGCAACCGGCAATCTCTTGCTATGGATTCGTAAATCGGGCGGTAGCGTGCAAACAACTGCTGGGTATTGGGCAGGTGCCAGCAGAACAGCATCATTACGAGAAACAGCCACACATACTGCGAATCCGCGCTACGCACAGGGACGTCCACCAGCTCAAATCCCAGCGCGGCCAGCCAGACGGTGGCGTCACCAAACAGGTTGGCCGGAACGATGGTCAAGGCGTGCAGCAGGTGCAGCGCGCCGTCAATGCTGGGCGCGCGGAAGAACACCCAGGCCAGCATTACCGCCAGCAGCGTCAGGACTCGTCCTAAGGGCGCCGGCATGCCACGGGGGCGAATGCGCCGCCAGGCATGGTTGAGCATCAGAAAGCTCCCGTGTAGCACACCCCACAGCACGAACGTCCAGCCAGCGCCATGCCAGAGCCCACCCAACAACATGGTCAGCATCAGATTCAGATAGCGCCGGGCCTGGCCGCGGCGGCCGCCGCCCAGGGGAATATAGAGATAGTCGCGCAGGAAGCGGGACAGGGTGATATGCCAGCAGCGCCAAAATTCGATGATGCTGGCGCTGCGGTAGGGGGAATTGAAATTCTGCGGCAGACGGATGCCGAAGCACCGGGCCAGGCCGATGGCCATGTCCGAATAGCCGGAAAAGTCGAAATAGATCTGGAACGTGTAGGCGACCATCCCACGCCAAGCCTGCAGCATATGCAGTGGTTCGCCGCGCTCTGCCGCGGCGAAAATCGGCGAGGCATCCAGAGCGAGCTGATCGGCGATCAGGAGCTTTTTGCACAGACCGACAATGAATATCGACAGACCCACCACCAGATGGGAGCGGTGCTGCCATGCGCGCAGCAGGGCGGGCAGCTGTGACAGGAACTCCTTGTGATGGACGATAGGCCCGGCGATCAGCTGCGGGAAAAAAGTCACATACAGGGTGTAACTGAGCCAGCGTGGTCGGCTGGTCTCGTGTCGATACGCATCCACCAGGAAAGAGATCTGCTGAAAAGTGAAAAAGGAAATCGCCAGCGGCAGAATCACGTCGCTGATTTTCAGGGGGCCGCCCAGCAAAGCCCCGGCAATGCCGCTGAGGAAGCCGGCATATTTGAAATAACCCAGCAGCCCGAGATTGAGGCCGACGCCCAGCCACATCCAGGCCCGTCGCGCCGGAGTTTCGTCGGAATAAAGGCGGGTGCCGATAAAAAAATTTGCGGCCACCGATCCGAGAATGAGCAGCAGATACACCGGGTTCCAATAGCCGTAAAACAGCAGGGAGGCCAGCACCAGCCAACCCAGGGTTAAGTCATCTGCGCCACGTCGCGCCAGCCAGTAAAAGCCGCCAAGCGTCAGCGGCAGAAACAGGAAGATGAAGATGGGACTGTTGAAAAGCATGCGGACCTTGTCAGCGGTCGGGCCGGGCGGGAAGGGCGGCTGGCGGCTTAGTGACCCTGCCTAATTTCATTCAATCGGGATTTCACCCGGCGAATCCGGCTGCGGGTGCGCGTCCACCAGTTCTGACCGTGATAACGGCCTTTGCTGACATGGCGGATCCGGCACACGCCCGGCACATCGATAGGCTGGCCCTGGCTGCGAATCAGCCAGCGAAACGCACGGTCCTCATAGGTTTTGGCCCAGCGCTCCACGGGCTGCATGAAATAGCCCAGCTGCCCGCAGTAACCACAGGCCCTGGCGATATCGCCATGAGCGATCTGCAGGGGCCCGGTCGCCCGTGAGGGGCGGTTCTCCATGAACTCCGACGCGTCCAGCGGTTTCAGGCGCAAGTCATCGCCCTTGCGCAGCAGGGGGTGGTCGTCGGTCAGCAGCGAGCTGACCCGTTCCACCGCCGGATAGACCAGCGGTGCGTTGAGCCCCTGCAGGACCGACGCCAGCGCGTCCAGGCTGCCGGCGTCGAAGACCAGGTCGCAGTCGGTGAACCAGATCCAGTCCGCCTTGGTGGCGCGCGCGGCCCGCTCGCGTCCGATGGCCCGGCGGAACAGCTCCGCCCGCGGCAGGGGCTGCCAGTTCCAGTGCACGCCGGGAACCTCCTGCCCCGCGAAGAAGTCAAGACAGGAAACCGTCAGTTCGTCCTCCGCGCAATAAAACACGGTCATGGTGAGATCCAGTTTGGTGGGAGGATGCAGCACCACCGAGCTCAGCTGAAAGGCTTGCAGGTGCGCATAATTCCAACAGTGGCTGACCACTTCCAGATGCAGGCGACCGGTTCGGGCGGGCAGGTCCCGGGGGACCTGCGGCAGGAACCAGCGGGCTGGAATCAATCCGCTGCAGGCCAGGCGGTAGAACCACAGCACCAGATGATCACGCCAAGCCTTCATTCAGTCTCCTGCCTGTCGCCGCTTGATTGAAAGCGGCATGTTACGACAAAGCGTCGAGCGCTTCGCTCCTCGGTCTGGGCATGGTGTGCTCGATCGGAATTGGCAGCAGGCTCGTGGTCTGGGGCAAAATTCCGGTCCCGGGAGCAACTGGCTGTGCAGATGAGCGAACAATTTGTGGGCACGATGAACGTGCAGGAACGGCACCGTTTCGACGTTGCAGCTCTGCAAATCTATCTGGCCGATCAGATCGCCGACTTTGCTGGCCCGCTGACTGTGGAGCAGTTCCAGGGCGGCCAGTCCAACCCGACCTACCGGCTCTCAACGCCGCGACGCAGCTATGTACTGCGGCGCAAGCCCCCGGGCGAACTGCTGCCCTCGGCCCATGCCGTGGACCGCGAGTACCGCGTGATCACCGCTTTGGCGCAGAGCGCCGTACCCGTGGCGCGGACCTGGTGTTTGTGCGAAGACCCCGCAATCATCGGCACGGCCTTCTATGTAATGGATTGCGTGGAAGGGCGGGTGCTGTGGGATCCATCCCTGCCGGGCATGAACCGGGCCGAGCGCGGAGCGATCTTTGACGAGATGAATCGCGTCATGGCCGCGCTTCATCAGGTGGATATTGACGCGGTGGGACTGGCGGAATTCGGCAGGCCGGGCAATTATTTTGCGCGTCAGATCGGGCGGTGGGGCAAACAGTACCGAGCGTCCGAAACCGAGAAGATCAATGCCATGGAGCGCCTGCTTGCGTGGCTGCCTGAGAATATTCCGCCCGGCGACGATACGGTGATCGTGCACGGCGACTTTCGACTGGACAACATGATCTTTCATCCGATCGAGCCGCGAATTCTAGCGGTGCTCGATTGGGAGCTTTCCACCCTGGGTCATCCGCTGGCGGACTTCTCCTACCACTGCATGAGCTGGCAGATCCCGGCCGGAGTTTTCCGCGGGCTGGGTGGCCTGGACCTGCCCAAACTGGGAATCCCCACCGAAGAGGACTATGTCGCGGCCTATTGCCGACGCATCGGCCTGGCCAAAATCGATCCCCGGCACTGGCGTTTCGGGCTGGCGTACAATCTGTTCCGTCTGGCAGCCATCCTGCAGGGCATCATGGGCCGCGTCGTGGCGGGCACGGCATCGAGCAAGCAGGCCGAACAGATGGGTCGCGCGGCACGGCCCCTGGCGGAATTGGGCTGGCAGCAGGTGGAGGCGCTGCTGTCCGGCTCCTGACAGCGGCTACCTGAGGGGCGAGGGGACGATTCCCTGCCCCAGCAGACTGCCGTCATCTTCCGGCTCGCAGAAACGCAGACCCGGCGCCGTGTATCCGTCACCGCCCACGTCGAAGAACAGCGGGTTTGTCATGGCAAGCGCCGGAATGCCGCGATCCTCCGTTGAGGCGTTGAGCGGGTCGGCATCGTTGTTGCTGAAATCGTCCGGAACCACCGGCCACAGCGGGCGCGACACGCCGTCCGTGCCTTCGACCAGGACGACCACCCAGAAGTCCTCGCCGGGCTCGGCCAAGCTGATGCTGAGGTTGGTGTCGAAGCGATTAAAGCTGGCGTCCTCGACCACCACGGCGGGCACTATCTGGCGGGTAAAATCACGACCCAGTTCCAGTTGCAGTTGTGGAGCGCAAGGCCGGTAGCGCGGCACGCCGTCTTCGTCGCGCGGCTGCGTCACGGTATTGCTGTAGACCAGAATGCGGTCGTACTCGGCCCATAGCGGGCTGCGGATTTGCAGGTTCAGGTCCACGTTGGTCCCTGCGGCGACTGGCAGGGGCGCGGAGCGCAGCCCGAATTCCAGTTCCGGGTCCATGCCCGCCTGTTGCGCCACGTTGTTCGTCGCGACCAGGTTCAGCCACAGCGAGTTCGTGCCAATGCTGCGCCCTTGGCGCACATGATCGGCAATCCGGTGCGGGCTGGCGCTGATCGCGGCGAAATCCGGCCGTCCATCGATCATCAGCCCCGATGGCAGGGGAATCAGGTTGCGCGTCGACAGGGAGGTCAGGCGCCGGGTGTGAGTGTCAGAATTGGCGACGAAAGTCTTGACGATATCCTGATTGATCAAATTGAACCAGTCGCCGATGTTCTGCTCCGGGAAATGCTCCAGCTGTTCCAGCCCGTCGGCACCAATCCACAGTTCCAGCGCGTCATAGCCGCTGGTTTCGTCATAGAGGTTGCCGAGCGCCGGATCGAGTCGGCGACTGGCCGGGTCGCGTGCCGATTGAGGCGGCGCCACGCCGGTGTCGATCTGCAACCCGGTGGCGCCGAAGTGGGTTTCCACGTGATTGATCTGTACGACCACATTTTCGCCCGGCGTGAAAGGTTCATTCTTGGCATCGGCGAAGATCTCCGCCGGGGCCAGCCCATAGCTCCCCTGGCTGGGAAAATCAGTGCCGGGGGGCGCCGGACGCCCCCAATCTATCGAGCCCTGGCTGGTCTTGGCGTCGGGACTCTGGCTGGGCTCGTCATTTCGGGCCGGGCTACGATCGATCAGCACCGGCCAGGCATTGATGTGGCCGTAATCGAACGTGGTGTTTTCGGCGCTGGGCGCTGTTGCGATCCGGTCAGTAAAGCCCATGGCGGCCAGAATTGGCGCAAAATCCACACGCATGCCGTGATCAGACGGCGTGAAAAAATCCACGTCCTCGGCCATATAGGTGGCGACCCGCTGGCGCTCGGTCACTTCCGCATCGGCACTGTCGAAGCTGTGAACGTGGAAATCGCCATAGAGCTGTCCCGGGGTGTCCACGACCCGCGCCACCGTGGCATTGACGGTTCGCAGCTGGCCTGCCGAGAGGGATACGGGAGCGCTGAACAGGCTGTAGCGATTGCCGTGGGAGACCACCAGCCGGTAATCGCCTGGCTCAATATCGAGAATTCCGGTATCGCCCACCGTCGCCGGGCCTTGGTCCCGTTGGCCCGTGACGGCGAATTCGGCCAATACGATTCCGTTGGGCAGGGGGTCGGCTCCGCCATCACCGAAAATCCCCGTGTTCAGACTCAGGTTCGCGGCCTGGGACAGGATCGGGCTCAGTGGACCCTGAAAGATGGTTTCCGAATTCTGCGGCTCTCCGGCGTCCGGGCTGGTGTCGGTCCCGATGAGTTGCACCTTGCCCGCCACCGGGTTGCCCCTGGAATCGCTGACCCGCACCTGCAAACGGGCCGGTAGTGGCGCCAGAAAATCTTGCCGAACGGGCGCGTCCGCTGCAACCGTGATTGCCGCTTGGGCCGGCTCCGGCGCAAGTCGTCCAGGGACATTGATTCGCAGCTCATAGTCGCCCAGTGGC
>JBFIIN010000059.1:0-12423 GCA_041601225.1 Oceanococcus sp. | reverse complement strand
GCCAGGTCGATGAATTTCTCAAGCCCATCGCCGCAGGGGACCACATCACCACGCTCGCCCTGAGCGAAGCCGGCAGCGGCGTGTTCTTCTATTTCCCGGAAACCCGCATTGTGGAACGTGACGACGGGCAGATTCAGATTAGCGGTCGGAAGCACTTTGTAACCAACGGCAGTTTTGCGGATTCCTATGTCGTCTCCGGAAACCATTGCGGGGCTCAGGAGGATGAATTTTCTTGCGTGGTTCTGCGGGCGGACTCGGCGAATATTTCCTGGTCGGGGCCGTGGCGCGGTCTGGGCATGCGTGGCAATTCATCGATATGCATGAATCTGAATGATGTCGTGATTCCGGACACAAACATACTGGGCAAGCTGGGCGATCAGATCTGGTATGTCTTCAATGTGATCGCGCCCTACTTTTTGGTCGCCATGTCCGGGACTTATCTGGGCCTGGCCAGCCGTGCCCTGGAGGTGGCCGTTGAGCACATCAAAACACGCCAGTACAGCCATAGCGGCGCGCGACTCGTCGAATCGGAAGTCGTGCAGCATCGCCTGGGGGAAATGTGGGCACAGGTTGAGCGTGAACGGGCACTGCTCTATCGCGCGGCCAAGGATTTCGACCAGGGCGCAGAGACGGCCATGTTGCGGATCATGGCCTCCAAAGCCAATGTTGCGGCCTGTGCGGTGGATACCGTCAACCAGGCCATGACACTGTGCGGCGGTGCCGCCTATCGCGCGGATGGACTGCTGCACAGGCTGCTTCGTGACGCCCGCGCCGCCCACGTCATGGCGCCGACTACGGATCTGCTGCGCATTTGGACCGGCCGCAGCTTGCTGGGCACGCCCCTGTTGGCATCCTGAACGTGGCCACGATCGCGATCCATGGAGAGTCCGAGTGCGTAAACGCCTTGATCGCATTCAAGCCGAAGCTGGCCAACGGCGATCCGATTGAGTTTCGAGACTGGGATGACGGCCAGGACATGAAAACTCTGGTCGCCGTGCTGATCGCTGACACTGTGGCTGAACCAATTGCCGTGGCCCGCAAGAGCTTTGCGCAGCACCCGTTGGCGCCGGTGGCCATATTGCGATGCCCGGAGGAACTGGCCGCGTGTCGGGCACGTCTGCTCACCAGTTCGGGAATCGGCCAGGACACGCAGGTGCTCAGCGCGACGGATGTGCCGAACGCCGCGGGCGCCCTGCAGGCCATGGCGTGGCGAGGCGGCAAACGGCAGCAGTTTCGCCGCCGCCTGGCGGCAGAGGAGCGATCCGCGGCTTCGCCCGCCAACTTCGAATTGCAGATGAAACCCGAACTGGTCGATCAGTTGTTGGTCAATCTGCCAATTGGTGTAATCGCCGTGGACGGGCACCAGCGCTTGCTGACGGTAAATCCGGCGGCGCAGAAGATCTCGGGGCTGCACGTCGGGCAGATCGGCGAGGTCTGGACGTCCTGGCTGCCCCCGGCCGCCGCCGCGCGAGCCAGCGCGCTGGTATCCAGCGTGAATGCCGGTGCAGACCGCATGTATCAGGTCATTAGCGTGGCCGCCCAGGATGGCAACAAGTATTACTATGAACTGACTGTCGTGCCGGCTGGCCGCAGCGCCGCCCCGGGTGCCTGCCTGGTCATCTTGCAGGACGTGACCGGTCGGCTGCGGGCCGAAGCCGCGCGCGCGCGCAGTGAACAGCTGCTCGCGGAGAGCAATCGTGAGCTGGAGCATCGTGTTCTGGCCCGTACGGAAGAACTGGCCGAGGCGCGCGACAGCCTCAAAGCCCAGAACAGCGAGTTGATTGCCAAAGCTGAAGAGCTGCAGCGCCTGCTGGGAGCGGAAGCCGCCAATCAAGCCAAATCGCACTTTCTGGCCACCATGAGCCACGAAATCAGAACGCCACTGCATGGACTGCTGGGCCTGCTGGAACTGCACGACACCAGCAACCTGCGACCGCGTCAGCGCAACGACCTGCATATGATGCGCTGCGCCGCCGAAGCGCTGCGCGGCATTATCGACGACGTCCTGGACTTCTCGAAAATCGAGGCCGGCCACATGGAGCTGGATCAGAGCCGCTTCAGCCTGCGCAGCGTAATCGAGGAAACCGGCGGCAGCTTTGCTGCCAGCGCCTTGCGCAAGGGCCTGCGCTTGAGCGTGCACTGCGACCCGACCATACCCCCATTGCTGGGCGATGCGCTGCGGATTCGTCAGGTCATTGCCAACCTTGTCTCCAATGCAGTCAAGTTCACCGGGACCGGATATATCGCGGTGACAGCCCGCCTGGAGTCCGCCACATCGACACAGGCTGCGGTCCGGATCGCAGTGCGTGACAGCGGCTCCGGAATCTCCCCCGAAGCCCAAGAGCGAGTCTTCGAACGCTTCATGCAGGACTCGAGCCGTGGCGACCAGCGCACTGGCGGCACAGGCCTCGGCCTGGCGATCTGCAAGGGTCTGTGCGCGCAAATGGGCGGCACCGTGACTCTGCAGTCGCAACCAGGCTCGGGCAGCTGCTTCGAGGTTCAGTTGAACCTGCCGATCGCAGGGCCCGTCGAAGACCATACGCGACCTCAACTTGCAGGGCTGACTGTCCAGGTAAGCGGTGCGGATGACCGCGAAACCGAGGGCTGGATGACCGACCTCAAGGCCCTGGGCGCGACTCCGGTCGCTGAGGCCGGCGGCAGTTGCGTCCACATGCATGCCATCAACACAACGGCCCCAGACGAGCCGCGGCCCGCGGTGAGTTTTGTCACGTCGAACGCCACGACAGATGCCGTCGTCCTGCATCGCCCGATCATCCTGGCGGAATTGGCGCGAACGCTTACCGACCTGCGTCAGGGGACCTCAGGCCAGCTCACAGCGGCGGAACAATCCACCCCCACGCGGCTCGACCGGGCCACTGCCAGAATTCTGGTTGCCGAGGATAACCTGGTCAATCGGACCGTGATCGAAGGCCAGCTCAAACTGCTGGGTTACGCCGCAACTGTCGTGGACGACGGGGCGCAGGCGGATGCGGCTCTCAGCCGGGAAAAATTTGACCTGCTCATTACCGACATCCACATGCCCAAGCTCGATGGCTTCGAACTCGCCCGAAACATCCGCGCCCGCGAGCTCGGAGCGGGCGGGGATGAGCATATGCCGATCATCGCCCTGACAGCCGGCGTCGAACGCAGCGAGATCGACAAATGCTACGACAGTGGCATTGATCAAGTGGAGGGCAAGCCGATGTCCCTGGAAAAACTCCGGAACGCCCTGAATTCAACGCTGGCTAGCAAAGCTCGTGAGCCGCTGAATCCCTGAAGACTCCCAGCGGAAGCAGAGCCTCAACCGGGCAACAGAACTCGAGTGACGTAGGCAGATGTCATGGCGCGTAACAGGGCGCTGTAATCAGGTTGGAACGCGATTTCGCAGCCAACTTCCAGCGCCTCCCCCTGGCTCTCGATAATCAGGTGATCGCTGCTGGCACCCAGAATCTCGATACCAGACGGAGGCGTCAGCCCGTCCGGATCGCAGTCCTGTCTGCCAAGTGCAAGAATGCAGCGACGGGCCTCACCGGGCGCTCGCGCTTCTGGCAACACGCCGAAAGCCGATTGCGCGATTCTGCCGCTGGGCTGGGAAGGCTTGATCTTCGATTCAATGATTTCGGCGACCACGCTAAACGCATCGGTATGCAGCCCTTCGATGGCCTGGCGGTTCAGCGTTTCGCGTCCCAGCAGGATCGATTCCCCGAGGCGCAGGTTGTTGATGCGACCATGGTCGGTGGCGCCGAAGGCCCAATCGAGATTGGCGGAGTTCCCGCCAGAAACCATGTTCAATTTCAGGCCAAGTTCCTGCTCCAGAGATTCGGCGAGCTCAGACAGCTCGGCCATTTTCTCCGCGTCCGGAATTACACCGCCATAGCAGGCCAGGTTGCAGCCGATACCCTGCAAATACAGGTTCGGCGAACCAATCACGGCCCGGGCGGCCCGGCTGAGATCCGCCGGCATCAGCCCTTCACGCAAATCGCCCATTTCGACCATCAGCACAACACCATGGCGCCGCTCCGCCACCCGGGCTGAGGCCGCAAGCGCGGATATCACCTCAAGTTCGGTATTGAAGCTGATGTCCGCGCATCGAACCACTTCCCCGACCTCGCTGAGCATCGGCGAACGCGTCAGCGCAAAGCTTGCATCGATCCGCTCGCGCCGCATCCGGGCGATATTGGCAAGTCGTGAATCGCCGATGCTTTGAATACCGGCGCCCAGCATCACGCGCGCTATGTCCGGACTGCCCAGACTTGCCTTGGTGACACCAGTCACCGAAATGCCACGTTCGCCGAGCCAGCCAACCAAGGCCGATGCGTTGTATTTTAGCTTGCCGAGATCGATTTCGATCCGCGGCGCGGTCACGCGACTTTCGCGCTGGTCCTTTCGTGCAACTCGGGAAATGCACCAAGGACCATATCGACCAGCTCATGGGCTGGACGGCGCAGGGCATCCGTAACGGGAATACCCAACTCGGCTTCATATTCCGTGACCGCCGCACTGAGTTGCGTCTCGTCCATATCTTCGTGATTCAGCGTGAGGCCGATTACGCGGGTTTTGGAGAATGTCTCGATCAAATGAATTTCGCTGACCGGGGTGGGCATGGCCATCTGCACGAAATCGCAACGGTGACGCCGTGCCGGCGCGTGCTGCAACACCACACCATGCGGCGTGCTCCCGCGCAGGATGAAGCTGGACGTGGAGTAGGCTGGATGGCTCAAAGCACCCTGCCCTTCGATAACGATAACTTCAGGCTGCTCGGCCTGAAAGGCTTCCGTAATCGTGGCTTCAAGCTCGCCGGTGCAGAACTGCGACGGCACCGCATCCAGCGCCAGGCCATAGCGCGCGCCCTGAATCAGGCCCGTTTGCCCGGTGCCCACCATCACGGTTTTGATACCGTAATCATTCAGCGCGCGGGTCAGCATCACGGCTGTCGTGCGCTTGCCGATGGCGCAGTCCGTACCCAGTACGGCGATCCTGCGACAAGGCATGGTGCCCAAATTTCCGCGAAAGCTGCGCAAGTCCTTTTTCGCCCGTGGCTTGCGGACATCGTAAATGCGCACATCACCGGCGAGGCTGGCAGCCGCGAATTCGGGGTCGTCGTTCAAGAATTCATGCAGACCATTGACGATGTTCATGCCCAGATCAATGGCCATCAGCACGATCCGGCGCTCATGCGGAGAGAGCATGCCGCTAGCCGGGGCCTTGCCGAAAATGAAGTAATCCGGGACCGCGCCGACCTGCTGTATGGCGTCAGCAACATTCGCACAAATCGGGATGCCAGCTGCTTTGCCATCCAGAACCGTGCCTGCGTCGAGGCCCGCTTTCGTGCTGTCAATCACGGACACAATGCGATATTTCTCCGAATGGCGTACCAGACCATTGGCGGTTTTGCCATCGATCGCAGCAAATTCGCCCTCGCAGTACACGGCAGCCGTCGGGGTTACCAATTCGGGAACGGACGCAAGGCCGGCTCGGGATGATACCGGCGGCACCAGACTCAGCGTAGGGGATTGGGGCGCGATTCTGGCTACAGAATTCGGAATAGACATGACAACTCCTTTGAGGAGGCTCAGAGGAGGCGACAAGATCGAAGCGGCCAGAATGGACCGAAGGTCAGCGGGCAGTCCCCGCCAAGTGCGGTGGAAGCCGACCACAATAGCAGCTTTGCAGCCACATCGACGGGCATGCACGAATAAGGGCCGATGGAATCCGACCCCTGCGAGCTTGATTTGTGTTCGGATTCGCGACCGGTCCACGCAGACATCGCAGCATATCTTGATCGAGATGGGCTACTGAAAGAGCCTGTAATGCAGGGCGATGACCCGAGGTGGATACGCGCAATCGAAGGCAGTGGTCCTTGGATGGGCCGAGCGACCACGCAGCGATGCAAAAGATGGGGCGTACCGCAGAATCCGGCGAATCACTCCGATTGGCAACAGACATCGCGCGCAATCGAAAAAACCGTGACACCGCCCCGATTTACTCGCCCTGACTGGTCGCGCCGGGGACTTCGTATCACGTCACCGCAATGCCCCCGCAATGCCAATGCAGAGCAAATTGCACATGTTTGATTTCATTGCAAAATAATGGCGACCTGGCACGGGCATGTATCCAATTGATCGCGCTGGGGACTTCGTATCACGTCACCGCAATGTGCAGGGGACTTCGTATCACGTCACCGCAATGTGCACGACCGAAGGGAGCCCGCAGGGCGAGGGCCAGGGATGGCCCGAGTAACCGCCCGGCGGTGCGATTCGACGGCCTATCGAAGACGCGCGGAATCACTCGATCGAAAATGGTGGCCAGGGACGGAATCGAACCGCCGACACGGGGATTTTCAATCCCCTGCTCTACCAACTGAGCTACCTGGCCTTCAGGTCTGCGAGGTGGTGGAATTCACCGCCCCAGGCTGTGTTGCACAGCCATAAGGCGCGGTATTAGACCGACCGCGCCGGCTTGCGTCAAGCCGGGCCGTCTGTCGGCGGCACATATCCCGTCTGGGCAAGCTCGCCACCGCCGAAAAAATACTTCTCCATCTCGGTCGCGAGGAATTGCCGCGCCTTGGGGTCGGCGAGGACCAGCCGGTATTCGTTGATCAGCATGGTTTGATGCGCCAGCCATTCCTGCCAGGCCTGTTTGGAGACCTGGTCGTAAATGCGCTGGCCCAGATCGCCGGGATAAGGCGGGCGCTCCAGACCTTCGGCTTCTTGATCAAGCTTGATGCAGTGGACAGTTCGACTCACGTTTCAACTCGCGACAGCAGGGTGGTTACTGGCGCGGGCATGCCCGGCACCATATCCGGAGCAATCTTGTACCAAGCCAGGTCGTCAGCGTCCATTATGGCCAGGGGCCGGGTGCGCACGAGCTGGGGCAATATCCGTAATTCAAAGTGCGTGAAGTTGTGGATCAGCGGCGGCATGTCATGGACCTCAAGCGCACTGAGGCCCAGGCGCTGCTGACAGATTTCCACCAGATTCTGACCGACTTCCAGTTCCGGCAGGCTCCATAAGCCGCCCCAGATTCCGCGGTCGGGACGGCGTTGCAGCAAAACCTGTCCGGCATCATCAAGACAGATCAGCATGCGGGTTTCGCGCCGCGGTCGCTGCCGCCGTGGCGCGGACGCGGGCAACTCCGACTGGCGCTGCTGTTGGCGTGCAACGCAATCCTGCGCGACTGGGCAATGCGCGCAGTCGGGAGTGCGGCGCCGGCACACATGGGCGCCCAGGTCCATGATGGCCTGGCTGTAATCCACCAACTGCGCGTCAGGGGTGTGGGTCTCAGCCACGTCCCACAAGCTTTTGAGCACCGCGGTGCGTCCGGGCCAGCCATCGATTCCGGCATGCCGGGCCAGTACGCGCTTGGCGTTGCCGTCGAGTATGGGATGCCGCAAACCATAAGCCTGCGCCAGGATCGCACCAGCGGTTGAGCGTCCGATACCTGGCAGGCTCAGTACCTGCTCGAATTCCTGCGGAAAGTCTCCACCAAAGCGGTCCAGCACGACGCCCGCGGCCTTGTGCAGATTCCGCGCGCGGGCGTAGTAGCCAAGACCCGCCCACAAACTCAGGACCTCGTCGAGCGGGGCCTGAGCCAGTGACTCAATATCGGGAAAGCGCGCAACAAAGCGTTCGAAATAAGGGATGACCGCCTGCACGGTGGTCTGCTGCAGCATGATTTCCGACACCCACACCCGGTAGGCCGAGCGCGGGTGCTGCCAGGGAAGATCGTGCCGCCCATGCTCTGCGAACCAGGCCAGCAGGCGGGCCGCGAAACTCACTGGGCGGGCGCGGGCTCGGCGGGGGCTTTTTTCGGCTTGGGCTTGAACAGATCGCCGAGCTTGTCTTGCAATTTGTCTTCCAGCTTGTCCTTTTCCTTGTCGACCTGGCGATTCAGCTCGGCCTTGGCACGATCCTTGACCATGGATTCCAGATCCAGCGCTACGTTGGGGCTGCCCCAGTTGCCGGTCAGCTTGATCGGCACGATGAGTCCTGCAAGGTGCGCCAATGCAGGCTCACTCGCCGTGCGCTCGTTCTTCAGAACCTGTGGCTTCAGCACCAGATTGAGATTTTCCTGCGCCAGATCAATCCAGCCATCACCGCCGAATTTGAGCCAGGGATTATTGCCGGCCAGTTCGCCAATATTGAGGCGACCGTTCTGGATCAGCATGCGACCAACCAGCTCCGCGAATTCGGTTTTCCCCGAATCCGCCGCCGTTGACTTCGGCCCCTGTAGCTGGGCGCTCGCGCCGCGAACGATATCCAGCAGGCTCAGACCCTGCGCCTCGCCGTCCTGCAGTCGATAGCTGGCCTCGCCATTCAGGGCCTTGCGCAGCGCCCCGACCGTGGATCCACGCGAAGCCACATCCAGATTGAGGGTGGTTGTGCCCGTCAACCACTTGCTGCCCCAACCGTCCTGCAGGAAGTCGCCCAAAGCGATCGCTTTGGCTGCCAGGCTCAATCCCAGCTTGGGCTCGGCTCCGGTCGCATCAATCTGATTGTTGGCGGTGATTTCCCCGCCATATGCGGTCATGCCAAAGCGCTGTTTCACCGGTTGCCCGGGTCGTCCATCGGCGGTCCACAACACATTGCGGAACAACAAGCGGTAAGCGCGTAACTCCTTGATTTCGGCACGCGCCGTGACATTCAGATCCTTGGCCCAATCCATAGGCAGTTCCATCTGATCTATCGAGCCGCCACCTCCTCCCGCCGATTTCGAGCCGTCGTCCTCACTTTCCGGCATCCAGCGGTCCGCATCGAACTTCTGCAGCGCCAAATCCATGCGCAAGGCCGGCGCCGCGGCGCCGAGGTTCGCCACGGACAGGCTACCGTTCAGATCAGCGCCATCGAATTTGCCCGCTAGCTTGGGAATGTCCAGCTTGTCCGGGCTCAGCTGAATCCGGCTGGTCAGCTGGGTGGGGCCGCCGCCGGCTATTTCCGGGAATTTCATCCCAAAACGCGTGAGAAACGCGCGCAGGTCCAGGGGCGCGAGATTGATGTCGACGGTCCCGGCGGGCGCACTGAGTAACTGGTTTATCAGTATCTTCGCCGTGAGCTGCAAATCACCCAGCGTGGCTTCAAGCCTGGCGTCGCGCAGACTATCTTTTGCCGCATCAAAGACGCCGTTCAGGCTCATGCTCCCGTCAGGCCAGTCCGCTTTTTGCATGGCCGGCGACAGTTCAACAGCCAAGGCCTTGCTGATTGCCCGTGGATCAATTTTTGCTGCCTTGAGATCGATTTCGACCACGCCGCCTTGATCCAGCTTTGATGCCGAGATCGCACCGACCAGTTCCACTGCGGCGGCGGTCAATTCAATATTGCTGATGCGCGCCGACTGTTGAGCGCCGACATACTCGATATCAGCGGCGAGCTTGAGTCGCTGCTCGCCGGCAGGGATGGTAGGTCCGCGGGCGGTAATCTCAGAGGTCAAGCCCGATAGCTGGGCAGTGGGTCCTTCCAGCCCGAAACGCAGGCCAGACTTCAGGCTCGCAACAATCTCCAACGCATTGGGCAAACTCACCGCAGCAGAAAAATCGATCGTGGAATCCGCGTTCTCGGCGATTTCGCCGATCTCCAGATTCATGTCGCGCAGTTCGGTGAGTTCCGCCCCATCACGCCAGACGATCCGCGCGCCCAGGATTTCCACCCCGGCCACGGACAGGTCAGGCATATCGCCGGCTGAATCTGCTTCCGCGGGATCTTCCGACTTGCCCTTCTCAACCAGATCGTCCCAATTGGTGCTGCCATCGGCCTTGCGCGTAGGATTCGCCCGCAGGCCACGAATGACGATGACGCCCAGCTTCACTTGCCCCTTCAGCAGAGGCAGCAAGCGCAGCCTTACATCGATTTGCTCCAGCACCGCGAAGGGCTCGTCGCCGAAGCCCTGGGCATTGGACAGCGACACCTGCTGAACCCGCGCACCCAGCCAGGGGAACAAGGTGAGTTCTATTGGCCCACCCAGCGTCAGCTGACGCCCGGTGGCTTTACCCACTTCGGCGGTGATCTGGTCCTTGTAATCGTTGGGGTCAAAGGTCGCGGCAACATAGGCCAGCGCCCCGCCCAGGCTGACTATCAGGCCAGCAAATATCAACAAAAACCACTTCAGAAAGGGACTCATCTAACGCTCGCCGCGGAAAGTTGGAGCGGGTGAAGGGGATCGAACCCTCATTAAGAGCTTGGGAAGCTCCCGTTCTACCATTGAACTACACCCGCGTAGCGGACAGTCTAACCATTGACGAATTTGTCGGGAACAAATTCGAACAGCGGAGCGCAGCGACGCTGGCCCGAAGGGCGCATGCCACGGATGGCATGCGTAACTACACCCGCGTAGCGGACAGTCTAACCATTGCCGAATTCGAATGGATCGAATTCGGTCGGTGGAGCGTAGCGACGCCGACCCGAAGGGCGAAGGCCAGGATGGCCTTCGCAACTACACCCGCGTAGCGGACAGTTTAACCATTGACGTTGTGTCGGGAACAAATTCGAACAGTGGAGCGCAGCGACGCTGGCCCGAAGGGCTCACGCCAGGACGGCATGCGTAACTACACCCGCGTAGCGGCCATTGTAGCCATTGCCGTTCAATCTGGACATGGCGGAGCGGTTTCAGCCGCCCACAAACCCTTTCCCTACAAGCTACGCTGCCGGAAGCGGTACATTAGCAATCCGTTCCACGGCATTGAGATCGATCATGGCAGGCAGCACTCTCGATTTGGAATTCCGTTACAACCGAAGTCCGGCCGGCGGCCCAAACGATCCAGGTTCGCCGATGCGCATCCTGCTGGTCGGCGATTTTCGCGGCACGCCCGACCCTGGCGCATTGGCCGAGCGCCGCCCAGTGACGGTGGATATCGACAGCTTCGATGCGGCGCTGAACAAACTCGGCGCGGGCTTCATGCAGGGTGAAACTTACATCGCCATAACGGAACTGGAACAGCTGTATCCCGACAGCCTGGCGGAGCGCGCGCCCACCCTGAAAAATTTGATCGCGCTGCGCAAGCGCCTGCAGAGGCCCACGGAATTCGAGGCCGCAGCGGCCGAGCTGCGGGAGCATCTGGTCGATTTGCCCGAACCCGACGCGGCGCCCGCGGAGTCGACTGCTGACCCCGGCGAATCCACCACAGACACCTTAAGCCGCCTGCTGGGTTCAAACACACCCAGCGAACCGCAAAAAGTCCGTCAGACCAGGACCGTCGTGGACCAGATTCTGGCGGACGCGGTCAGCGCCCATATCGCACCGGATGCGCCCGCGGAATATGAAACCTATATGCGGGCCCTGGATGAGGCCTTGTCGAAAACCCTGAGCGCCTGCCTGCATGATCCGGCGTTCGCGGCCCTGGAAGCCGCCTGGCGGGGTCTGCATCGCCTGATTACGACGGTGGAGACTGACGAAAGCTTGTCGATCTCAATACTCAATGCGAATCCGGCTGAGCTGCAACAGGAGTTGGGCGCCAATCCCGCGGACTCCGGCCTGGGCCGCCAACTGGCGGCCGATGGCGAAATCCACGGCGGCGATGCTTGGTCTTTGATCATCGTACTGCACCGTTTCACGCCTGACCCTGACGATCTGAATCTGCTCAGCCGGCTGGGCGCCCTGGCGGCAAGCCTGGGAACTGCGGTGCTCGCCGACGCCGACCCGCGGCTGGTCGGGGCAGCCAACATGGCGCAGTTGGACGACCCCGGCAGTTGGCAGGGCGAAGATGCCGAATCGCTGCAATCCTGGGCCGAACTTCGCAAGAGCGCGCAAGCACAACATATCGGCCTGGTATTGCCGCCGCTGCTGCTGCGCCTGCCCTATGGCGCGGCCACCGATGAAATTGACAGCTTCCGCTACGAGGAATGGCAATCGCCCGGGGACTGGCTGCCCTGGGGCTATGCCGCCCTAGGCGCGGCGGAACTAGTCGGCCGATCATTCACGCAGAACGCCTGGAATTTCAGTCTGGGCGACCAGCTCACGCTGGAAGATTTGCCGGCCCATGCTTACCGGGCCGATGGTGAATACACCCGCACGCCCTGCGCCGGGGTCTGGCTGCGTGAATCCGCCATCGAGGCCCTGCTGCAGCGCGGGGTCATGGCGATGGCCAGTCACGCCCAGCTCAACGCGGCGCGCCTGGCCCGGTTCCAATCGATTGCTGCGCCGCTGGCCCCCTTGCGGGGTCCCTGGAAATCATGACGATGGAATTGATCGTGAATGGCAGCAGCCGGACCGTAGCCGCGGGTATCCTGCTCGTGGACCTGATCGAGCAGATGCAACTGGGTGGCCGCCGACTGGCGGTAGAGCTCAACGGCGACGTTTTGCCGCGCAGCCAATACCCCAATACGACCCTGGCTGACGGAGACCGGCTGGAAATCGTACAGGCGATTGGCGGGGGCTAGCAGTCTGTCGGACTTGCCCGATCGTCGCGAGATTTTCGCTCCGTGCGACGCTTGC
>JBFIIN010000058.1:0-12461 GCA_041601225.1 Oceanococcus sp. | reverse complement strand
CCGTCGCCGTCCAGGTCTTCACCCAGGTCCAGCGAGTTGTTGCCATTGGTATCTTCGCCAGGATCCAGCACCCCATTGCCGTTGCTGTCTTCACCCGGGGCCGGCACACAATCTGCCACCGAAGCGCAACTGCCATCAACGTCTTCCGAAACGTCGAGCACGCCGTTGCGATTGCGATCTTCGCCATTGCTGTCCAGCCGATTGTCCCCATCGCGATCCTCGGCCACCGTATCCAGCCGGCCATCGCCGACCCCGAATTCAAGATCCAGCTCGCAAACATCCAGATTGCCATCGTTGTCGAGATCTTCGTCAATGATCACATCCAGAATGCCATCCTGATCCAGGTCCTCGTTCGGACAACCAGCCCCGTATCTGATGAAATTACCCGGACTGAAAACCTCTTCACCGGGCACCGCATAGATCGGGAACCAGAAGCCGCCTACCGCATCGAAGAAATATCGGCCCTTCTGGAAGGACAGAGCTTCCAGAGACACGGTGAAAACCGTCTCGGGCGGCGCCGGGTTGCCGGAGGAATCGGTCACCAGCACATTGAAGGGCATCTTGTAGGTGGTGGTGGTCGGTTCCTCGATTTCATTGCCGGTGCCCAGAATAATGCGCAGCGCATCATCCGACACGGTGAGCGGCACCGAGGCGCTGATCGAAGTTCCGCGGATGGTGCCAGTGACGGTTACCCCATCGCGCTGACTCGAGACCGCGGTCGCGGAATAGGTCACAAAAGCCTGGCCCACGCTATCAGTTATCGCGTTGGTGGCGGACAGCGAACCGCCGGTGGGATCCATCAGGGTGAAATCGATGGTCTGCCCTTTCACCACGTTATTGTTGGTATCGCGCACCGTGACCCGGACATTGGACGTTCCGTTCAGCGCCACGGTATCGGGCTCGCCCTGGATGTCAATGAAAGCGGGCACGGTCGCGACGAAGTTCGCATTCAAGGTCGCTGTACCTGATTCAATCAACCCCGCCGTCGCTGGATTGTCCAGCAGCGTGGCCGTCACAATGATTGGCCCCGCACCGTCAGTGGAGCGCGGCGTAATCGTGGTACGCGCCACGCCGTCCATGACCGGCACGACGAACGCATCGACAAGACCATCCGCATCACTGTCATTCGACAGATCCAGGCCGGTCATGTCGCTGGGCGCCCCGAGCAATCCACGCGTCGCACTGAATTGCACGGTAAGACCATTACAGGTCGCGGGAACACAAGCCCCACTGACCACGACAGCCAAATCATAAGCACGAACCGGCGACTCAATCCGCAACTCGCGCAAACTCGTGGCTCCCAAGGGGTCTGGGGCGGTAAACGCCAGGGTGAAGTCCGCGATATCCACGCTTAAGGTGGAACTCAAGGTATTACCCAATGCGGACGCAGTGATCGTGTCCGTCCCGGACGCAGCCTGGGAAATGGCATTGAAGCGCACCCGTCCCTGGGCATCGGTCACCGGCACGATCTGAGCCTGTATCCCTGCGGCAACAGGGTCCAGATCCAATATGGTCGACGAAACAAATATCGACTCATTCGGTATTCCCGCCCCGCCGCCATTGGTCAGGCGCGCCGAATATTCCACCGAATCGCCGCGCCCGATGGAGGTCGCTCCATTTATCACCAGGGTCGTACCGACCACAGCAATGGTAATGGTGTCGGTCTGGCCGCCCGAGGTCGCGGTGACGATGATCGTGCGATTGGTGGGATTTCCCGCGGTGGTCAGCACGGCCGTGGCCACGCCACCGGCATCGGTGGTGCCCTGGGTAACCTGAACCGCCCCGGAGCTGGCCGTAAAGTTAACCTGGGCGCCTTCCAGCAAATTGTTGTTGGGACCGCGGACTATCGCGGTCAGGGTCAAACCATCCGCGAAATTGTCCGCGTCCGAGCGCAAGGTCGGCGACGGGGTAATCAGCCGCACGGCCTGAGCCGTCACCGGATCGGGATTGAGCGGTTCGACCACAGTGACGTTGACGCTGCCAGTGACTCCACCCGAGCGCACCCGCACCGCAATGACCGAACCAAGCACCGTATTGCTGTTGGTGGCGATGGTCGCGGTGGCAATGCCGTTTTCATCGGTTGTACCTGAGCCCGCGACGATAATTCCAGGACCCGCTGCAATATCGAACACGATCGGCACATCGGCCAGGGGCAGATTTTTGTCATCAAGCACAGTTGCGGTGATGCCTACCCCCAGCTCCAAGGTATCCGCATCCAGCGGAATCTGATTCGAACTGGCGGTCACCCGCACCGAGGACACCGGCTCACCAACCGCGATTGCGATCGCGGCGGATTGAGCGCCAGTCGTTGAAGCCGACACGGTGATGATCCGTGGCGTTGGGTCGCCGCCGGTGCTCAATACGGTATTGACTTCGCCATTGGCGTTGGTGACGCCCTGGGCTTGGGTCAGAGCACCCGAAGTGGTCGCAAACTGAACCTGCACGCCGGACACTGGCGTGCCACCAGGGCTGCGCACCAGCGCGCGAATGGCCGTACCTTCACTGGCCAGATCATCGTCGGTATCCAATCGTTCACGAGCCGAGAATATATCGATGACACCGACGGCCTCGATGACTTGAATCGTAATTTCATCGGTCAGCACCCCGGAGGTGCCGGTCACGCTCGCGCGGATGGTAATGCTGCGTGGGCTGGGATTGCCGCCGACAGTCAGAATAGCGTTGGCCGTGCCACTCGGGCCGGTCGCAGCATCCGTAACTTCGAGTGCACCGCCGCCACTGACAATTTCAAACTGCACGGGCACGCCGGCTATGACATTGCCGCCCGTGCTTGTTACGACTGCCGAAATGGCCAGACCGGTATCCGAGGAATTGGCCGTGGACAGCAGCTGACTTGCCGCTGAGATCAGCTCTATCGCGCCCACCGGCGGCAAATCGAGCTCTGCATCCGGGTCGACCACATCAACCGTAATGGTCTTGGTCACCTGATTGGGCTCGGTTCCGACCGTCACCGTGACGGTAATCGTGCGCGGGAATGTGAAATCACCACCGGTACCCAGGCGCGCCGAGGCCTGACCGTTGGAATTCGTCAGCACCTGCTGGTCAATTTTTGCCGAACTGATCGGGAGCAGAACGCCAGAATCGGAACTGAAGGTGACCGGCACGCCGGCAAGGGCATTGTTCAGACTATCCAGCGCGATAACGGTCAAAGTGACGGTATCGGTGGCATTGGCCAAGAGCTGCAGACGATCGGTGAATACGTTGAAATCAGCGACATCGCGACCCACGACTATGACCGTAACCTGCGAACTGGCAACCAAATTGCCGTTGGCGTCGTTCACAGATGCGGTGACCGGAATGGTTCGCGGCGAACTCAATCCGCCTGTGGTCAGAATCGCCGTAGCTGTGCCACTGGAATCGGTAACATTGCGCCGCACTTCAAGCGCGCCACGATTGAGCGGTATCGAGAAATTGACCGTCACGCCTGGCACCAGATTGCCCGCATCATTGGTGACAAGAGCCGTCAGACTCACGCCATTTAAGGCGTTGCTGGCATCTGAAGCCAGCACGGTGCTGCCCGCCAGCAACTGCATTTGCGCCACTTCCAGATTGGGATCTTCTTCCTCAACGGGTGGCGGCGCGGCTGATACCACTTCGATCGGTACACTGACCGAGCGATTGGCGCCTGCAGACGCGGTCACGATGATCGTCCGCAAGCTTGGGTTCCCGCCGGTGGTCAGGGTGGCCGTGACGGTACCGAAACCGTCGGTCACCGGCAGCGACTGCTGGCGCCCCGTGACCGGATCGAATCCGGGAGTCGGCGTTACGATCACCCCGGAATTGGAACTGAAGGTAATCGGCACACCGCTGATCACTTTCCGCGAGGCATCCAGCGCAACCACTGTGATCGCCACGCCTTCAAGGGCCGGATTGTCCGCATCAGAAAGCAGTTCGTTGCTGCTGGGGATGAGCAGCAACGTGTTGAGATTGCTCGGGACCGGCACGTTAACGGTCGCATCACTATCACCGATCAAATTGGTATCACCGCCAAAGACCAGACCGTCGCCCCCCCCGCAGGCACTGACCGCAACGGCAGACGCCGCCAGAACTATGGCTCGCAAGCCCTGAGACGCAGATTTCCAATGGCGCATAACTCGGGTTCCCCACTACCTTTTGAGCGGTCGTACTAAGACACCGAGCCTAATCAATAAGGTCAGTGATGACAAGCGCTTGCACGGCACTTTTCACCAGATTTGCCAGCTCGATCACGAGCGGAACTCGGCGCCCTCGGGCGGACCTGTGGAAACCCAAGTTCGGCGAGGGCCCCCGATTACCCGGCCGTGGGGCTCGCGCGTCCGCATCCCGCCGGAAGCCGGCTGCCGGAAAACCCCGCGCGAGCGCCGTCTGCATCGCCCGGCTGAATCGCGATCCGGGGGGGTGTGGAAGCCGCCCCACGCCGCCAGGCGCTGTAAGCCTCGGACGACACGAGGCGGTCGCTTCGCCCTACAGGCGCCATCCCAGAATCCACCTGCCCGAAGGCAAGGCAAGCTCCTAAAGTGGCTGCCGGACATCTGATCCATCCCGGTTACCGGAAGCACGGAGGCTTACGCCATGCAATATCAAGATTTACGCTTCAAGACTTTCTTCCCCGCCCTGCTTGCAGGCGGTGTTCTGAGCCTGTCGGCTTGCGGCGGGTCCGGCGACAGCGCGGCATCCACGAGCCCCGACGCCGATCCCACCCATTCGGCGCCCCGCGCCGAAGCCCGCTCGAACGTGGTCGACGGCCCGCTCGACCCGCTCCAGGCCTCATCGGAGGTGCTGATCATTGATGCGTTTGGGGCTTCCCTGCCCGATCCGCTGGGCGGGACCGTGAGCTGCCTCAGCGCCGCGCTGACCTCCCTGGTCGACGCGCCAGATGCGCTGCTGGCAGCCGCCTCCGAAGTGCCCGATGGTGGGGACCCGGCAGCCGCGTTGCAGGGCGCGGCAGGCGATTTCAGCGCGTCGCTTTCCCGCTTTGCCGTCGAGTTGCAGGCCGCACTGCTGGCCCTGACCAACAATGGTGCCTGCAGTAGCGGCGCAGATCCCCTGGCTGGCAACCCCCTGGCCGGCACGCCGCTGGAACCCGTGGTTAGTGCCCTGCAAGCTCTGCTCGCACAGCTTGCACGGGCCGCCGAGCCGGGTGACGAAGACCCGGACCTGACCGGATTGACCAACACACTCGGTCCGGCACTGCTGATGCTGTCCGGTTCCTTCGATCAGATCCCGGCCGAAGTGCGGGCCGCACCGGTGGTCGGCGGCCTGGTGACCACCTTGCAGGACGCCACCCTGGATCTGGCCCTGGCCATGCCCAGCATCGGCACCTACGATGCCGCCGGCACACAAGCCAGCCTGGAAGTCCTGATCAACAATCTGCTGAGCAATGTGCTGCTCAAGGTCCTTCCGGTCGCCGAGATCGACGCGGCGACGGGTCAGGATTTCAGCGCGCAGATTCAGGCCGGCATCGATCAGGCCAGCGCAGCGCTCGGGGACGGGCTCGGTCAAGTGATCACGCCCCTGTTCGATGAAGCCTTGAACGGTGCTCTGGAGCCGGTTCTCGATCCTGTCGAGGGCCTGCTGGCCAAACTGCTGGGCGGCGGCATCAGCCTTCCCGGCGAGATGATCCCGGTCGGTGGCAATCCGCTGGACGGCCTGCTGGGCGACATCGCGGGCAATGGCGCCGGCTCTCCCCTGGATGTCCTGCTGGGCCTGCTGACCGCTGGCGCGGGCAACGTTCCGCTCGCCGATCTGGTCGCCACCATCAATGGCAGCGCGGCAGCCGGCTCTCCCCTGGACGGACTGACCGCGATGCTGGGCAACCTGGCGCTGCTGGACCAGGTTCTCGGCCAGCTCGGCAACACATCGGCAGGCGGCGTCCCGCTGTCCGGCCTGCTCGATGAACTCCTGGACAATGATGATGTACTCGGCGGGCTGCTGGGCGGCTAGCGAACCCGCTGACCCCTGGCCATCCAGGCCCGGCTTTGGCCGGGCCTTTTGGTGGGCGCGAGACCGTCACCGCGAGCGCCCGCGCCGCGAATCACGGCGACCGGTTCAATAACGCAGCAGCACGGCGCCCCAGGTCATTCCGCCGCCGACCCCTTCGAGCATGACCAGATGCTCACGCTGCAAGCGGCCATCGCGCACGGCGTGATCCAGGGCCAGGGGCACGGAGGCCGCCGAGGTATTGCCATGCCGATGAACAGTCGTCACCACCTTGTCCCAGGCCACGCCGAGTTTGCTGGCCATGGACTTGATGATGCGCAAATTCGCCTGGTGAGGAATGAACCAGTCCAGATCCGCCCCATTCAGCTTGTTTTGCGCCAGAGCCTCACGCGCGACCTCATGCAGCACTTTGACCGCCATCCTGAACACGGCCTGGCCGTCCATTTCCAGAAACGGGTGCCCAGTCATTTCGCCGCCCGAAAGGCTGGCGGATACGCGCAGGATATGGCCCTGGCTGCCGTCGGCGCGCAGATGCGCGGACAGAATTCCCGGCCGTTTCGCGGCCTCCACCACGACCGCGCCGGCACCGTCGCCGAACAGCACGCAGGTACGGCGATCGTCCCAGTCCAGAATGCGCGAGAACACTTCCGCACCGATCACCAGCGCCCGTTTGTGCTGGCCGTTCTGGATCAGTGCATTGGCGGTCGCCAGGGCATAGATGAAGCCGGTGCATACGGCTTGCACGTCGAAGGCCGCGCCCTGACGAATGCCCAGCTTGTCCTGGACGATGCAGGCCGTCGAGGGGAAGACCATGTCCGGGGTCGTGGTGGCCACGACGATCAGGTCGATATCAGCGGCGGAAAAACCGCCCGCCTGCATGGCCGCTGCGGCGGCAGCGCAGGCCAGATCGCTGGTCATCTCACCGGCTGCAGCCACATGGCGTGCTTCGATGCCGGTGCGCGACACGATCCATTCGTCCGAGGTTTCCATCGTGGTCTGCAGGTCGGCATTGGTCACGATGCGGGCCGGCAAATAACTGCCGGTGGAGGCGATGCGCGCGAAAATCATAAGCGGGCTCGTGTATTTTTGGCAGATGAGATTATGCGCGACCCCGTTCCCTGCTGCGGCAGCCCCAGTGATTTTCGGCGGCAAGGGCCATCCGGAGCTGCCCCGCGCGCGCAGGACCGACCCGCGATCATGAAAGCCGTCATTGTTGGCGCCGGCATCGGTGGCCTGACCGCGGCCCTGTGCCTGCAGCGGCAAGGCTGGAAGGTCCAGGTCCTCGAACAGGCCTGCGAGCTGACCGAGGTCGGCGCGGGCCTGCAGATCAGCCCCAACGGCAGCCGGATCCTGCGCGAACTGGATTTGCTGCCAGCGCTCGAGCCGCGTGGCTTTCGCCCCGAGCAGTTACAGATGCGCATGGGACGCACGGGCCATCCTGTCTTTGCCCTGCCCCTGGCCGACATCGCGGAGTCGCGTTGGGGTGCGCCGTATCTGCACCTGCATCGCGCCGATCTGCTGGACGTGCTTGCCGAGACCTTGCAGGCACGGGCGCCCGGCGCCCTGCGCACCGCCGCGCGCGTGCGCGGCTATACCCAGGACGCCGACGCGGTTCAGATTCAGCTGGACGCCGCGCCAGACCTCAAGGCCGATCTGCTGATCGGAGCCGATGGCCTGCATTCGGTAATCCGCGACCAGATGCTGGGCCCGGCCGCACCCCGCTTTACCGGAAATATGGCTTGGCGCGCCGTGGTCCCCATGGCTGCCTTGGGAACCCAGGCGCCGCCCGCCAGTGCCTGCATCTGGGTGGGGCATAAACGCCATGCGGTGACCTATCGCCTGCGCGCGGGCGTCCTGGCCAATTTTGTGGGCGTGGTCGAGCGCAGCGACTGGCATGAGGAATCCTGGACCCGGCAGGGTAGCCGCACCGAAGCCCGCGCCGATTTCGCGGGCTGGAACCCCCGCATCATGCGACTCATCGATGCCGCGCCCGTCCTCCATCGCTGGGCTCTGTTTGACCGCCCACCGCTAGCGCGCTGGAGCGAGGGGCGCGTCGCGCTGCTGGGGGATGCCTGCCACCCCATGCTGCCCTTCCTCGCGCAGGGCGCGGTACAGGCCATGGAAGATGCGCAATGTCTGGCTCTGCAACTGGCACACGGCGCAGTGGATTCGGCCGCGATCCCGGCTGCCCTGGATGCTTATTTTCAGGCCCGCATAGAGCGCACCAGCGCCGTGCAACGCGAGGCCCGGGCCAACAGCCGCCGCTTTCATCACCGCGCCGCGAGCTATCTGCCCTTGCGCTGGGCGGCCGCCTTGGCACCCGGATCGCTGGTTGCCCGCCAGGACTGGCTCTACGGCTATGAGCTGCCCCGCCCCCCCACGCATAACGTGGTGCGAATTCCTCACGCAGGCTAGACTGATCGGTTGCGGATTCCGATTCAACGCGCTGCGCGCGGACCAGACGCCTGACCGCAACCACCGCGCCCGCCGGCACCAGGAAAACCCGACATGAAGGTCCAGCTTCCCCTCCTCTGCCTGACCACCGCTCTGCTGGCTGGCTGCAGTGCCGGCTCGAATACAAACTCGGACCACGGCCCCTCGCCAACACCCACTGATCGCTATGCCATGGCCAAAGGCTGCTATGCGCTGCAATCCGCCGCAACCCAGGGCTTCGCCGTCGCGGACAACGGCGGCTACCGCGACGCCGCCGCCGCGGCCAGCCATGCCGAAGCCTTTTACATGCAACCGGCCACGCTGGGAAAATACCTTTTGCAGGCCACCGATGAGCTCCTGCTGACCGCGGGCGCGGGCAGTGTCAGCGGCCAGGCGGCACCCAGCGACGGGGCGATCTGGACCATCGACCCGGGCAGCGCTGGCGATACCTTCACGCTCAGCTCCCAGACCGCAGGCCAGGCGCTGATCGTCGACGAGGCCGGCAACCTGAGCCTGGGCGCGATCGACAGTGGCGCCGCGCAGTTTCGTTTTGTACCGACCGGGGTGAGCTGTACGCCCTATCCTGAAATGCCGACCGGCATCGTCGGAGAGACCTACAAGGGCCGTGGCGTGGACCAGCCGATCGTCGGCTTTGCCGATGTCCATACCCATATGGGCATATCCAGTGAAATGTCTTACGCCGGCGATGTCGGTCCGGCAGCTGGCGGCGCGCTTTATGGGGAAGTCATCCATCGCTTCGGCGCGCCCCATGCGCTGGAGGATTGCGAGGGTTTCCACGGCCCCAATGGTATCCGCGACGGCAACAATATCCTGGCCGCCGACCCCACCGGCAACCACGACACGGTGGGCTGGCCCAGCTTCGTGGACTGGCCGCGCCGCGACTACCTCACCCACCAGGTGATGTATTACCGCTGGGTGGAGCGTGCCTGGCTGTCGGGGCTGCGGCTCATGGTGAACCACGGCACCAATATCGCCGCGCTGTGCCGGATCGGACAGACCTACTCGATGATGCCCAACGCCGACTGCGACGATATGGGGGTGGCCATCAAGCAAATCGAGTATCTCTACGAGGTGCAGGACTACATCGATGCCCAGAGCGGCGGACCCGGCAAAGGCTGGTATCGCATCGTCAAGAGCCCGCAGGAGGCCCGCGCAGTGATCAACGAAGGCAAGCTCGCCGTGGTCCTGGGCGTGGAAGTGGCTCAGGTGCTGGACTGCGGCGTGACCTTTCTGCCGGATGGCTCGGAACTGCGCAATTGTGATCCGACGCAGATCGATGCGGAAATTGATCGCCTCTGGGAGCTGGGGGTGCGCCACATCTACCCCTACCACGACATCGACAGCTCGCTGGGCGGCACCGGAATCTTCAGCGGTGACGTGATCAACTTCCTGAACTTCATGGACACCGGCGCATTTTGGAAAACCACCGAGTGCCGTGACTATCCGGCGGACGAGCCCTCGGTCCGGGAACCCGGTGCCGAGATGTCCACGGCCATTCCCGGCTCGGGCGATGATCCGCTGTCGATCGCGATCTTCGAGGCGACTGCAGGTGTCGTGCCCGCCTATCCGCCAGGCCTGCGCTGCAACGCGCGCACCGTGACGGATCTGGGCGATTACACTCTGCGTGCCTTCATGGCCAAGCGCCTGGTCATCGACATCGATCACGCGGCCTACCACAGCAAAGACCTCATGCTCGACATCGCCGAAGAGCAGAATCCACCCTACCCGATGGCTTCTTCACATGACGCCCACGGTGGCCTGACCAGCGATCAGGCGGTGCGGATGCTGGCCAGCGGCGGCACGATCTATCCGTACAAGGGCAATGGCATCAAGCACCGCGAGTTTCTGGAGAAGCTGAAGTTCTGGCGGGCCAGGGCCGGCGTGGAATCCGGTCAGATTCTGGGCCTGGGCTACGGTGCCGACGCCAATGGCTTTGGGGGTCACCCCGGTCCGCGCGGCGGCGATTCGATCCCCGTACAATATCCCTTCACCCTGTTCCGCGGCGCCGAATGGGGGCCGCAGTTCGCCGGCGTCGCACCCGTATCGGTCGAGCTGCTGACGATTCCGGAAAGCGGTAAATTCTGGCACATTGATGAGGTCGGCATGGCGCACTACGGACTGGTCGCCGACTTTGTCGAGGAAGTCCGGCTGGAAAGCGGGCGGGAGGGTCTGGACGCCCTGTTCAATTCCGCGGAGGCCTACGTGCAGATGTGGGAGCGGGTATCCAACCGCTAGACCCGGGGACCGGTATCAAACCTTTGGTATTCATGGCGGGCTGCGCGATCGTGCTTGTCGGCCTGTGGTTCCTGCTGAAACCCGTCCCGACCGGGCTGGCTGGCTCCGGCCCTGACGGGGCGCAGGCCTATGTCTTTCAATTTGACCTGAACAATGGCGAACTGGCGGGACCGGACAAGCTGGTCGTGCGCCAGGGCGACACCCTGCGACTTGAAGTGCGCAGCGATGTCGACGATCTCGTACATATCCACGGCCTGGAACGGCAACTGCCGCTGCGGGCTGGCCGGTCCGTGGCGCTGGATCTCGTGGCCCAGCGCAGCGGCCGTTTCGCCATTGAGCTGCATCAGCTGCAGGCCCATTTCGCCACGCTTGAAGTTTACCCGCGCTAACAGTCTGTCGGACTCGCCATGATCTACTGCGATGTCCTCTACCTGGCCGCTTGCTAGGCGCTCCTTCGTCAAAGGGTTCGACTATTTTCCGCAGAATCGCCCAGCAATCGCCTCAGGCAGCGAAAATCGCGCGAAGATCGGGCAAGTCCGACAGACGGCTAACCCGGATTATTCATGAACATGACACGCCCTCGCTTGTTCCTTGAATCCGCACGCCATTTTTCTCAAGCGGCAATAGTCCCGGCTATGACCGCTAGCGTAAAATTCCGCGTGAATCCAAGGCCCTGCGCGATCATCGCGCAGGTTCATGAATAAGCCGGGCTAGGAGTGCGGGCGGCAGGAACCGATGAGCCGAGACAAAGCGATTTCGGAGCGAATTTTTCGATCGTGCGAGGCGAATAGTCGTGCCATTTAACGAGAAGAATCGACAGATTCGAGCGAAAGCGCGAAGTCGCAGGCCATTGCGTCTCGGCCGGCCACACTCCTAGTGCGCATTGCGGCCGGGCTTGCGGCGCTGGCCGGCCTGGCGCCGAAGGCCGGCTGGGCGCACTCTTTTGGCGAGCCCTACAAGCTGCCAATGCCTTACTGGCTGTACATCTACGGCGCTATGGCCGCACTGGTCCTGTCATTCCTGATCCTGGCTTATGTGTTCAAGCAGGCGCATGCGCAGCGCGCGCCACACAGCTGGCCCCTGCCGCAAGGTCGCCTGGCGAGCTGGATCCGGCGCGGCCGGATCGGCCAGATTCTGCAGGGTCTGGTGCTGCTCGGATTCGGCTTGGCCGTTGCAACCGGCCTCTGGGGCCGCAACGATTCTCACCGCAATTTCAACATGACCTTCTTCTGGATCGTGTTTGCGCTGGGCGGCACGTATCTGAGCGCCGCGGCGGGCAACTGGTACGCGCTGCTGAGCCCCTGGAAGACGCTGACTCAGCTTCTGAACCGCGTCTTTGGCCGTTTCGCTCAGGGACGTTGCGACTATCCGCGCAGGCTGGCCTATTGGCCGGCGCTGGCGCTGTACATGGTGTTCATCGGCCTGGAACTGTTCGGCAAGACCCGGCCATTTTCCTTGTCGGTGGCCCTGCTGTGCTACACCGCAATCAACCTTGGCGCTGTGTGGTGCTTCGGCGCACGCAGCTGGTTCCGCTACGGCGAATTTTTTGCCGTGATGTTCCGGCTGGTCGCAGGCATCTCGCCCCTGTGCCGGCAGGCGCGCAGCGATGGGCGGCGCCGGCTGGCCCTGCGCCTGCCCTGTTCCGGCTTGCAGCAGCACCGCCTGGAGCACATCAGCCTGCTGGTGTTCCTGCTGTTCATGCTGTCATCGACCGCCTTTGACGGCCTGCGGGAAACCCGGGTGTGGTTCAAACTGTTCTGGCAGGACCCCTTCAATCTCCTGACCCCGCTGCTGGGGAAAAGTCCGATCTACCTGTATCTGGAACTGCGCCCGTG
>JBFIIN010000057.1:0-12499 GCA_041601225.1 Oceanococcus sp. | reverse complement strand
GCAACCCAGTTCACGCCCTACAGCGCCTTGCTCGGGGGAATTCTGATCGGGCTCTCCGCGCTGATGCTGCTGGCCTTCAATGGGCGAATTGCCGGCATTAGCGGCATCGTGGGAAACTTGTTTTCGGCCCGGGGTTCCGATTTTCAATGGCGGCTCGCCTTCACCCTCGGCCTGATCGCCGGCGCCTTTGCCTACCTGAATCTGGCCCCGGCTGGCGCGATAGAAATTCATATCGAGACCGGTTGGGCGTGGATGCTGACATCCGGCTTCATCGTCGGGGTCGGCACCCGTTTAGGTCGCGGCTGCACCTCGGGACACGGGGTATGCGGCATCGGCCGCGTATCGCCCCGCTCGATAGTCGCAACCATCACATTCATGATCGTGGCCGGCCTCACGGTCTTTGTCATTCGCCACGTATTCGGAGCCTGACATGCCGCTCATTTTCGCAATCATTTCCGGCGCCCTGTTTGGACTGGGCCTGGCCGTATCGCAAATGATGGATCCGGCCAAAGTGCTGAGCTTTCTGGATGTCGCCGGCGCCTGGGACCCCTCCTTGATCCTGGTCATGGGCGGCGCGGTGGGCGTCACCATGCCCGGATTTTGGTTAATTTTGAAACGCCCCGGCCCCTTTTTTGGCAGCCAGTTTCATGTGCCGGAAGCGATACATCTGGACGCCAAATTGCTGATCGGAGCCGGCCTGTTCGGCATCGGCTGGGGAATTTCAGGACTCTGCCCTGGCCCCGCATTCGCTGGTTTGGCCACTGGAAATGCGCTGATTATCGGCTTTGTGGTCACCATGCTGGCTGGCTATCGGCTGGCCAGTGTATTGGACGACCTTCATGTGGAAACGCAGGCCTGAACTGCTTAGAACCGGAACTCCTGTTTGGCCTTGCCGCCCGCCAGTTCGCCTAGCAGATGCTCGATGGCTGCCGGACTGGCAATGAGCTTGCCAAAGGTCCCCATGGTCAGATCCGGGTGAAACACGGCCATCCGAAACCGCATGTGCAGGGCCACAATCCGGTTATCCACGACGAGTAACTGGTAGGGCAAGTACGCGGTGGTCTTCAGCGCCGCATCCTGATCGACCGTATCGGCCAATATATGCCTGTCATTGGCGCGCTGATCGGCCACCTGAGCCCTGGAAATGCCATAGAGCACCTGCTCACCCTCAGCGAGCGGCAGCTTATAGACCAGACTTGCGCCCCCGAGCTTACGCTCCAGGTTGGCGTCCAGGGTGGCCAGGGCCGCGGAGTGGCTGTCGTGGCTGGCGAGCTGATACACATCGCCGAAGTACTCCATCCCCACCATGTAATGAAAGCCGCGCAGCTGCTCGGCACTGCGCCCGGCGCCCGCACCAAAGGCCCGCTTCGCGCCCAGGGCCTTGGCCAGCGACTCGGCCAGTTGTTCCGGCATGGCCGGCAATCGATAGGCCGCAGCCATATAGGGTGGATTCAAATAGCTGACCTGCAGTTGATCCTCGACCTGCGTCAATGCGACATGGATGACCGCCCCGAATCCGCCCAACTCCGAGACCACTGCCGCGGCACGCAGGGCTGCGGTGGACACGGCGATTACCTGCGCACCTGAAAACGGGCTGTATTCGCCCAGAATCTCCAACTGCTGCTCCAGCAAGGCGCTGCGAACTTTCGGGGTTTCAGTGGCAAGATCCGCATCGGTGGTATAGGCCAGGATGAATGGCTGCAGGGGATCCGCGGCCTGGGCCGTGCCATGCATTAGAATGGCGACAACGAGAGGCGTCAGGGCTCGCAACCCGTGCGAAACCATCAATAGCGCCAGCCGACCGAGATCGTGAGCTCAAACTGCTTCATGTTCAGAATCAGATCCTGGTCGTTCTCATCTTCCCCAAAGGCGCTCGTCGAATCCTCTCCAAGGATCGCCGTGAGGTCGCCCAGCCCGACGCCCTCCGCAGCCAGCCCGGCGAGATTCGCATCGGTATTGGACAGCGGATTCTTGCCCTGGACCGGCCGGTCAGGCGCATACATGAAGGCCGTTTCTATATACATGTTTTCCGACCAGCGCAGGGACATACCGGCGGTGAAATGCTGCTCGACCACACCTGGAGCCAACACGTTGAACAGTGCGGCATTGGCCGGAATTGGCTGGTCGGTGCGGCTATAACCCAGGCGGAATTTGTAACCACCGAAGGTATATTGATAACCGGCTTTGTAAACTTTCATGTCGCGCCAGCCAAAGCCGGGCCCGGTCGCCGAGCCCAGGCAATCCGGACTGGGCTCGGTGCTGCCGAACAGTCGCGGAATGGCGCAATTGTTGACGAAGGCGTTAGGATCGAAGGGATTACCCACCGAGGCGATGCTGCTGTAATTGATGCGCTGGAAATCCACCACCAGCCGCTGGTTATCGCTGATGCGCAGCGCGATACCGACATTCCAGGATTCCGGAATATCAAAGTCACCAGACTCGCCAAACACACCGCGGTAATCATCGAATTCGGACATCCACACCCGCGACTGATAGGACGCGCCCAGATTGATGCCGGGAATCAGGCCAGTCAGTACGCCAATCCGGTAACCCGCGCCATAGGCCAGATCGTGACCCTGGTTACTGACCTTGCCCGGCGCATTGGAAAACTTGTCGAAAGCCCCCAGGCCCTGGGCGGCAAATCGATTCATGGCCAGCAGGGGCGCCACCCCGATGGAGCTGCGGTCGCCCAGTTTCATGGAAAACGAAGGCGCCAGAAACAAGATCGCCATGTCCACCCCGGTTGCGCGACCCGAATTTCCGCAAAAACCCAGATTGTCACTGCCCGAGACGACCGCCCCGCCGCCGAAGGAACCCGCGCATTCGGCCTCGAAGCCGGTCAAGCCCTCACCAAACAGGGCGGAATTACCGATGTATTCGGTATTCATGCCGCCATTGCCATACATCGATATGCCCCAGCTGCCCCAGTTACCGAGCATGCGGCTATAGCTGATCGCCGGCACCGGGAAATACTCATTCTGGCTGCGCCGACTGCCCGGCGTAATCGACATGATGCCGTTGCTGGCCCCGTCCCCCCGCTCGGTCGCGGTGTAATCCCGAATCGGGGTGAACATGGACAAACTCAGTTCCATGGTATCGCCGGCCCAGACCATGCCGGCCGGGTTGATCGTGACGATCAATCCATCCTCGGGCAGCGCAGTACCCGCCCCACCCAAGGCCTTCTGCGACACGCTATAGCCATGGCTAAAATAGCCATTGGTGGCGAATAGCCCAGAGGAGACGAGCATCAGGCTGACAAATAGTCCGCCCCGCACTCTTGTGATTGCAGGCCTGCGCCCCCAAAAAATGAGGTAGGTTATAAACTTATTACAAAAATTCATTTGAGGCTCTTGTGATATTTCGTCAGCTGTTTGATGCCGCGTCTTCGACCTATACCTACCTGCTGGCCTCCGAGGCCGGCCGCGAGGCATTGCTTATAGATCCGGTCAAAGACAAGACCGCCGAATACCTGCAAATTGTTGACGAACTGGGCTTAAAGCTGGTGCGGGCGATCGATACCCACACCCATGCGGATCATGTGACCGCCCTGGGTGACCTGCGCAATGCCACGGGTTGTATCACGGTGATGGGCGAGTTTACCAAGGCGGAATGCGTTTCGGAGCAGATTCGCGATGGCGAGCGACTGCAACAGGGCGATCTGCAACTGCAGGCCATCTACACGCCTGGCCACACCGATGAATCCTTCAGCTTTCTGTTGAATGGCCAGGATGCGGTATTCACCGGCGACGTGCTGCTGATTCGCGGCAGCGGCCGGACCGACTTTCAGGGCGGCGACCCGTACAAATCCTACGATTCGATCGTAAACCGCTTGTTCAAGCTCCCCGACTCCACCCTGGTGTATCCCGGCCACGACTATAGAGGCTGGACGGTATCGAGTATCGGCGAAGAAAAACGCCACAATCCGCGCCTGGCCGGCAAAACCGCAGACGAATATGCCGCCATCATGAACGCGCTGGACCTGCCCGACCCGACCATGATGGATATTGCGGTACCGGCCAACCTCGCCTGCGGCACCTCCTGATGGATTGGCGGCGCTTGCCGCTGTATCAGGCGCTGATCGCCAGCGATTCCGGGTCCCGCCGCGATGATCTGCTGGCTGGCGCCATCACCGCAATCTTGCTGATACCCCAGGGCATGGCTTACGCCATGCTGGCCGGCCTTCCGCCGCAACTGGGCCTGTATGTCAGCATCCTGCCGCCCGCGGTCTATGCCCTGTTCGGCAGCAGCCGCGCTCTGGCCGTCGGACCCGTGGCGGTCGCGGCCCTGATGGTGGCTCATGCACTCCATGCCTATGCCGATGGGGAATCGCAGGAGTGGATGAATGGGGCCTTGATCCTGGCCGCCGAAACCGGTTTGGTCCTGCTCCTTATGCGAGTGCTGCGCCTGGGCACCCTGGTGCAGTTCATCAGCCACCCGGTGCTGTCCGGCTTTACCAGCGGCGCCGCGATTCTGATCATTGTCAGCCAGCTCAAGCACCTCACCGGTTTGTCCATAAGCGCGAACGCGCCGCTGGCAACGCTTGGGGCTGTGGCCGAGCAATTGCCCGCCAGCAATAGTGCAACGCTGCTCTTCGGCGGCACGGCCATCGTCCTGCTATTGGCCGCACGTACGCCGCTGATCTCGCTCCTCTGTCGCAGCGGTCTCGCGCCGCGCACCGCCAGTTTGGTCTCGCGCATGGCGCCGCTTGCAGTCGTGCTGCTGGCCACCGCGCTCGCCGCCTGGACCGATGCCGCTGAGCGCCACGGCCTGGCGATCGTAGGCGCGATCCCGGCCGGACTGCCGCGGCCTTCCCTGGACTTTCTGCAGGCATCGGGCTGGCTGGAACTGGCCCCGTCAGCCGCCTTGATCGCCCTGGTCGGCTATGTGGAAAGTATCTCAGTCGCCAAGGTCCTGGCCGCGCGCCGCAAGCAAAAGGTCGACCCCAATCAGGAATTGACCGCGCTCGCCGTCAGCAATCTGGCGGCCGCTGCGGTCGGCAGCATGCCGGTCGCCGGAGGTTTTTCCCGTTCGGTGGTCAATTTTGAGGCCGGCGCGCAAACTCAGTTGGCGGGCATTGTCACCGCCCTGCTGGTGGCCCTGGTTGCCCTGTTCTTTACCGGCTGGTTTCAGCACCTGCCCCATGCGGTGCTGGCCGCAATCATCGTGGTCGCCGTTGCCCAGCTCATAGACACGGACACGGCACGTCATATCTTTGCCTACGATCGCGGCGATGGCCTTACCCTGCTCGCGACCCTGTTCGGGGTCCTGGCCTTTGGCATTGATGTCGGCCTGATTATGGGCATTGCCCTGGCTCTGGCCCTGTTCCTGCGCCGCACCAGTGAGCCGCATATGGCCGTGGTCGGGCGCGTGCCCGGCACGGAGCACTTTCGCAATATCGAGCGCCACCAGGTGGACTGCCTGGACCAGATACTCATGCTGCGCATCGACGAGAATCTGTATTTCGCGAACATCTCGACGGTGGAAAACTTCATCGAAGCCCAACTGAATCTGCGGCCCGAAACTCGTTATGTGCTGCTGGTCATGTCCGCTGTCAATTTCATCGACTCCAGCGCCGAAGAACAATTGGAGCTCTTGGAAGAATCGCTGCGCGCGCGAGAAATAGAGCTGCACCTGTCGGAAGTCAAAGGCCCGGTTATGGACCGCTTGAGCAAAACCCGGCTGGGCTCCGAGCTGTCATTACGCATCCATTTGTCTAGCCATCTGGCCATGCAAGACCTGAGCGCACGTCTTGCGGCCGACACTCATGAGCAAAGCTAAGCAGTGCGGTTATGTACGCCAAGTTGTGCAATTTGGTGATCATGACTTGGGGTTGATCAGGCGGCCAGCCAGATGTTTTCTGCCACCCAGTCGGTGCGTTTTGCGTAGCGTCTTTCCCAGCGCTTGAGCCATGCTGCGAGATCCTGTTCGGCCTCCCTGAGGTTGTGGCGGTCATAGAGCCACCGCTGCTAAAGACCGGGGCCTCTCGACGCAGGACTACCGGTATATTCACCCTAACCCGCGAAAAGCCAAGAAAAATCCGCCTGAAACGGCGGGGCCGCAATTCTCATCAAGGCGAACACTGGGCCATCAGCGTCGCCTGGTGGAATATCGATATCGCTACCGACGCCACACTCACAGCCTCAGATGAAAGCAATTCCGAGGCCAAAGCCGAAGCCGATCCCAGATTTTGCTGGGTTGGTGCCTCCTACCGCTGCTGATCGCCCGAAGCGAAGACACCCGCACCTGGCGGTGCGGGTGTCTTGTTCATCAGGCATAACCAGAAGTTCGGCTTTATCCCATGGTTGCCACGCAGAACTCGTTGAAACCACTTCAGTTATTAGGAGCTCTCAGATATACCTGAACCCTCTTATAGCGAGGGCTGGTATGGTTGACGTTTTGCCCCAGAAATGCCTCGAAATTATGATTTCTACCTAGACACCCCCCGGCGCGTCGATCTGAGGGGTTGTAAAGTGAGCGCAGTGTAATCGTCGTCTCTGTACTACCGGTGGCAATGTCATGGATTTCGTTCCATTCACCACTGCTGTTGTAACTTCCAGCCCGATAATTCTGCGACGATTCAACGGTAAAACAGGACGCCGTCGTCATGAGAAACTTAAGTGGCAAATCGCCCGCACTGAGCGGTTGATCAAACTTGATACGAAAGCTTGGCAGCGCCCCGGGATTCAATGAAGCGCTTGGCGATACAACAATAGATTGAATGCCTTGTGGAGGCGGCGGCGCGGTATATGCTGGCTTCACGTAGTGCCCTGAACATTTAAATTTGAATTTATCGACAAATGAATCATGTTTATAGGTCAGTCGATTCAGCATCCAGCTCTTCTGACTTGTAGTGCATTTTGCCGAATGAGAGCTGCCCCCTCCCCCACCAACCATCTGCGAAACCGTTTGCGCCCCACCACCACCGGTTCTTGAACCGTTAGCATGCTGGTCAATCCGATTCTTACAATATATGCCCTCTACGGCATCGAGCCAGTTCCCCGACCTGTATTTTATGCCATAAATGACCTTGCCCGCGGGGCATAAAATCCTGTCATTGGAATTCGTGGCGAAGCCACTGGGAAAGTCACCACTCCCAGATGCATGTCCTGGAGAGGCATTGCCGGTTTGATTATTGACCTCTCCGCATACCAACGCCATCGCGGCCACGTACTTTTGGACCGGGGTCGGTGATTTGGTCCACACATCCAGGCCGATGGGCAATGCGGTACTTGGACAATAGCTGCTGAATTGCTTGGCGCCGTTATTTCCGCCATACCAACCATATTCATTTTTGGTTACTTTCTTTATACCGCGAATCTGTGAGTTTGAATCCGTGTCCGAGCTTGCGTGAATTAAACTCGAGAACAATAAAACCATTAATGAGACAGAACAGACCACACTTTTATAGGCCCTCATATCAACTCCTGTTATTATCAAAACAAATCTGTAGCCACCGACCAATTTGGCGCCGGCAGCCAAGTCATTCCCAATAGCTCACGCTGATCTCTGGAGCCTCAAAACGGCCCCACCAAGAAGGCAAGCGGTACAACCCGCTTGCTGCATCAACGACTGCTTCGAATGAGTCTCCGGAATCAAAATCAAACCTCAGAAGCAGCCAAGCATTGGTTTTTTCTGGCTGCCACGTGGTCACCCAACCCATGTCATCTCGATCGATCCGCACGCCCAAAGGCAATGACTTGCTCGGCTTGTCTAATTGCCCCGCAGTCCCAGCCACGACATAGCGCAATGGCGGCATGGAAAATCCCGCCAGGCCGCCGCTATTGGCAACGCCAGCGCCAGTATTTGAATCACCCTCTTTATCGCTGGTCGCCTCCAAGCGCAGCAGCAACTTGTATTGCCCGGCAATGGCGGTTGGAATCCGTTTGACCTGCGGCCCCGGTAGGAAGATCGTGCCGGAGGGCGGTAGAAACTGATCAATTCTTCCGACTTCGGTATAGCGACGTTGAGAATTACGTTGCTCTGCGGGGAGGCTGGCCTCGGATAGCAGATCGATAGCTGTGGGCTCAGGATCGCCCGGTTGCACCACTTCCCAGCGTCCGAGCAAGCGGCCTGAACCGTTGAATTGCACCCGAGCAATCACAGGCGGCGCGACTTCGTTGCGCTCCAGTACTGTTACGGGTTGATCTGAGTCCAGCGAGCCAAATGCCAGATCAACACGGGTGATCGCCAACGGCACCCGCGCACCACCGCCGGCCATCCGGCAGGTCACTGCAATGAATTGGCTTTGGCCAGTGACTGGATCGCGAAACTCTCGCACATAAAAGAACTGGGAGTTATTACCCTTCTGCGCATCCTGGTAAGCCCGTCGTGCCACGGAGGCTGGGATGGTCATGATGTCGGTGGTGTTGCTTTGCCCACCGGTGCCGCTGGGCCGGGCCAGATTGTTCTGTGGTGGTAGATGACCGAACAAGGTGCCAGCGACGCAGGGGTTGAAGCTGGTCACGGTGTTGGAGCCGACCTGGATATCCCCACACCAGAAGGCATCCACCGCTTGCTGGCCGGCGGTGCCCTGGAAAGTCAGAAATACCGTGCTTGGGCCAGTGGCGTTGACATTAACCCCGGTGGGATGGACCGCATCCAGGGCCAGGCCAGCCCCAGGAAGCAGACAAAGTAACGACCATAAGATAGGTTTTTTCATGATCGTCTCCTCAATACAGGGTCAGGTTCAGGCCGGCGGTCCAGCGCCACTGCCCTTGTGAACTGAAAGCATCGAATTCCCGATCCAGGCTTTCGCTGCGGCTGCGGTTATAGCGGGCGAAGAGCTGCGCCGCTGGCACCCACTCGCCAAAATCCCCCGACCAGCTGATATCCGCACTGATGTCACTGGACTGATCTTCGGCCAGGTCCAGCGAATCGTTGTTTCGGTTGCGCCCGTATTGGGCGGACAGGGAGAAGCTCCCCCGGTTGAGGTTGAGACCAGCGTTCCAGGTGAAGGAACGGTTTTCCTTGCCCTGCTCCACATCCTGTTGCCGTGTCTCGTTCAGGCCACTGCTCAGGCCCAGGCTGTCCAGCACCTGCCAGCTCAGGCTCACGCTGCGCTGGCGGCTGATGAAATCGGCTTGCTCGCGGCCTGGCTGGCGGTTGTCCTGCTTGGCCTGAGACCAGCCCAAGCCCAGACTCACGACGCCCATATTCCAGTCCGCGTTCAGATTACGCTGGAGGTTCAGTTGATCCGGCAGATGGCTGCCACCATTAAAACCGGATTCGTCGGGATCGGGATTGTTCATCGCCTTCTGGGTGGATTTGTTCCAGCCGAAGCTGAGCGAGGGCAGCCAGCTGGCCTCGTCCCATAACTGGCTCAGCGGCAGCGACAGATTGCTGGACCTGTTTTCCGAGCGGGTCTTGAGAATCGTAGGCACATCGTCCACATTGTCGTCCGAGCGATTTTGATTCACCGAAACGGACAGGGCGCCGATGCTGAAATCCGCGCCAAGCCCCCGGCTTTCCTGATCGGCGGAAGCAAAGGCGATCAGGGCTTTATAAAGTGGGTCCGCCCGGGCGGCGTCGCCGGAAAGCCGCAGGGAAATAATTCCCAGCGGGCTGTCCATGCCGGGTATCAGATCCAGTGACACGCGGCCGGTCCAGGCGCGGTCCCGCGTGATCTGCACGGGCACCAGCTCGTCACCCTGCTCGAGAAACGGATCAGCAGGGCTGCTGAAGCGCGAGCGTGCCCATTCACCTTCCAGGCTCAGCCTCTTATCGAAAAGGCCCAGGCTCAGGCTGGCGCCCAGGCCGTCATTTTTCTCGGCGTCGGTCACCTCACCGGTATCGAAGCCGGGCTCGCTGCGGCGCTGGCCGTTCATCCAGGTCAGGCCCAGCGTGAGCTCAAGCCACCCGGTTTGCAGCAGATCCGCCTCAAGCCCAGCGGCGTAGATTTGCCGGTCCTCGCCGGAGTAACCCAGAAGACGCTGGTAGCCGGTCATGGCTATCGTGTTCAACCGCCCGCCACTGATGCGCAAGCGTTCAAAGGGGGTGTAGCTCAAGCGAATGCCACGGGTGTTGTGCGCGGAAATCAGCAGTGCATGATTGCCCACGCTGACATGACCCGCGCCCAGCTGCAGGGGGCCGGCATTGAGGCTGACCTGGTACTGCGACAGATCGAATTTCGCTGCATCAGGGCCTTGCTCGGAATACCGCAGCGCGCTGGGCCGATGACTCACGCCGACGAAGTCGAATTGAGAGTCCAGTTCCACCGCCCCCCAGGACCGGCTGCCCTGCAGGCCCGCGGCGACATTCAGATCCTGATAGTGCCTGCGCTCCGAGGCAAAGGCGTCTCCCGCGCTGCCTTCATCAAGCTGGGAATCCACGCCAGCGGTCAGCGCGGGTGTCCAGTTGCTGCCAGCCTCGGCCGCGTCTTCGTTCCGTTCAGCATCCAGCAGATCCGGTAGTCCGTATTCGGCGGTCGCGGGAGGCTCGCTCACCCGGACATCCGGCCCGGCGATCATCTCCCAATGGCCAAACTCGTCCGTGGCGAATACCGAAATCGCATCAGGATCAGCGAGTTTTGCAAGTGCGGCCCGATAAGAACCATTTTCGTCTCGCTGGATCAGCGCGGTGATATCCCGGTTCCCGAGCAGAAAGTGCAGCGGACGGGCGTCATCAATCGATAGTTCTGTGGCTGTGCCGATCGAGCTTTCGGTCATTGTTGAACCCGCGTCCTCATCCTGAGGAAGAACGGCCGTCGAGGCAGCAACTGGCGCTTCGGTCGCGCCCAGCTGAGCTGGGATTTCTATCGGTGGACGCTGGACAACGGGCAAGTTCACCAACATGCGTCCACGGATATAACCTTCAATGCCATCGCTCAAGCGCCGCACCCGAAGGAACTCGCCTTGACTGTCCAGAACCTCAACCGGGACCCCGGGTTGCAACACCGCAACTATGCGAGTTTTCAGATCCGGCTCGGCCCGCAGATTGGTGGCCACTCTGGCGGTCGCGAAATCCAGGGCCAGGGCGGGCAATCCGAAGCCCAGCAGAAGCAGCGTGGTCAATCCGCGCATCATGCGGCTGCGTCCTGCTGCTGGATGTAAGAATACTTTCACGATGCCCCCCCGGGTCCTGGCGCTTGAAAATGGGCTGCGAGACGAAACTCAGAAGGCCTCGTCATAAACCTTGCTGCAGTCACCGTTTTCCTTTTCCAGTACGAGCTTGCTTAAGGAACGCTTGGTCTTTACTTTCGAAAGCCAATAGAAAGAAACGCGAACCTTTTGTTTAGCCAACTTGTTAAAGTTGCCTCCAGAGACCTCGTAAGTGTTCAGCCTCCAGCCATTCTTGAATTTGGGCGAACTCTGCCAGTCCTTCTTGAAGAAATAGGCCACGTTTTTCTTTTTCAGATCACCGGTTCCTTGACATGCGAGACGGCCCTTCTGGCTGCCTTTTGGGGGCTCGGGAGTGAGAGCGAGCTTGGAGGAACAACTGAAGTGCCAGCCCCGCTTCACGGCGGTGGAATAAGCCTGGTACACATCCACCTCACAGCTTTTCCAGCCTGCCTGCACCACCGGTGGCAGCAGCACGCTGATTGCAAAGGTCATCAAGAACAGTTTTTTCATCGTATTTCTCCGTCAAACAAAATGTTGAGCTTGGTTCTTCTTTCGTATTTCCCATACATAAGCTGCCAAGCGCCTTAGAACGCCTCCTCATAGACGCGAGAGCAATCACCACCGGGCTTGGCCAACTGCAAGCCGCTCAGCCGGAGCCGCTGGCCTGGTGCCGCTTGGCCCGTCGACACGAAGCCAACGCGAACTTGAGGATCGGCTTCCAGCGCCTTCCAGCGGCCGCCACCTATGCGCACAGCGCTAATCGTCCAGCCGGCGCGCATCTGCGGACTCCGGCCCAGACGGTGGTGGAAGAAATGGCCCTGAATCGCCCCACCCTGGCCAGCCGCCTGCCCGGCTTGGCAGGCCATGCTTCGCGAGGCCGGTTCCGGCACAAAGCTGGCGTTTTCACAAGTAAAGGACCAGCCATGCTGCAAGGCCCGCTGATAGGCTTTATGCACGTTCAAATCGCATTGCGTAACGGCGGCCATCAGCGGTGTGCCAAGCGTCCAGAGCCCTATCGCCAAACTGCTTCGCAACACATATATCCCCAAGGCAAGATTGGCTTTCAGCGTAGCCAATGCCCTGGGAACTCGCGTCCCTAGATTTAGGGATGGCGGTATCCAGGCCCGGGCAATGTGCGGTGGTTAGTCCCGGGCCTGAACAAGCCTTTGGGCAAACAGGGGCAGGAGCACCACGATGCGGGTGCCGGCCGGCGAAGACAGGATTTCCAGGGAGGCCCCCAGGGCTTCCGCCCGCCGACGCATGTTGGCCAGCCCGTGCCCGCTGTTTTCCAAGCGCCCCATACCCTGGCCGTCGTCTTCGATTTCCACCCGCAGCCGGGTATTTTCGGCCTCGGCTCGGACCCGCAACCAGATCTGGCCGGCCGCGGCATGGCGCAACGCGTTGCTGATCGCTTCCCGGATGATGCGCAACAAATCAGTCAG
>JBFIIN010000056.1:0-12608 GCA_041601225.1 Oceanococcus sp. | reverse complement strand
TAAGGGACCTTGATATCCGGTCGCCGGCCAGGTTTGCGGGAAGCGCCAATAGCTCAGATGCAGGATCTGCCGCATCGCGCCGACCAAGGCTTTCTGATCGGAGCTGCCGGCAAACCATCGATCGATATAGCGGCGGGCCGGCTCGGGTGCCAGGGCGCTGAAGGGTTCGCCATGCCAGCCGTAAACGAACGCCGCGTAATCGAAACCTTTCAGGCCCAGCAGAAAGGACTCGCGCAGCGGTGTGCTCAGCCGCCCGAGCCAGACATCAAACTGCGGCCAGACCGGCAAACTCGAATAGGCCACGAACTCGCCGTCACCCCGAGGCAGCCAGATCTCCGCCAATCTCTGCAGAACCAGCAAGGTCTGGGGATCGAGCCAGCGGTAAGCATCTGCAGCCGGAAAATGTGCGGCCGGTAAACGCGCCCGCACAAAAGCCGCGCCGCTCAGACCCAGCGCAGTGCTGGCGCCCACAAATTGCAGGAATCCCCGCCGACTGAAACCGGTCCGTGAGTTCGGATGTTCCACTGTTCATTTCCCCTGAAACAATCCTACCGCGTTTTCACCCCTGGGCCGCGCCCTACTTCCGCTTGACGTGACGAATCATGCGCTGACGCTTTCTCTGCTGACGTTCACTCAGCTCATTCTTGTTGTCTTTGTAAGGGTTTTCGCCGGTTTTGAATTGCAGGACTATGGGCGTGCCATGCAGCTTGAAGGCGCGCCGAAATTCGTTGACCAGATAGCGCTTGTAATTGATTGTCAGTTTTGCCGTCTGATTGCCGTGAATCACGATGGTCGGCGGATTTCGACCACCCTGATGGGCATAGCGCAATTTGATCCGTCGCCCCGCAACCGCGGCCGGCTGATGGCTGGCCACAGCTTTCTCCAGCGCCGCCGTCAAAGCGGAGGTCGACAGTTCGGCAAAAGCCGAACGGTGCACTTTACGCACCGCATTCATCAACTCGCCCAGACCCGAACCGTGCAGGGCGGAAATCGACAGTAGAGGCGCAAAATCCAGAAACGGCAACTTGCGCTCAAGTTCGGATTTCACCCGACTGCGTTCGTGGCCTTCCAATCCGTCCCATTTGTTGACGGCAATCACCAGAGCGCGACCGGAATCGGCTGCCATGCCCAGGATGCGCGCATCCTGGGTGCCAATGCCCTGCTGAGCATCGATCACAACAACCACCGCATTGGCCCGCTCGATGGCTTGCAGCGTCTTGATAATGCTGAATTTTTCTATAGTTTCGTGGACCTTGGTCCGACGCCGCACCCCGGCAGTGTCGATCAGCGTGTATTGCTGACCACGATGGCTGAACGGCACATCCACGCTGTCCCGCGTGGTCCCGGCAACGGCACTGGCGATCACACGCTCTTCGCCAACAAGGCGGTTGATCAGCGTGGACTTGCCCACATTGGGCCGTCCGATGATGGCCAAACGGATCGCCCGTTCAGATTCCGCATCCTGGTAGGTGGCTGGCGGCGCCAGCTCCAGGCGCTCCACGCACAGCTCGCGAATCTGCTGTATGCCCTGTGCATGGGCGGCCGCGATCATCAGCGGATCCCCATATCCCAGGCTGTAGAAATCTGCGGCCGCCTGCGCCAGATTCAGGCCTTCCGACTTGTTGACTACCAGCACGACGCGCGCGCTGAACGGCCGCAGCTGGCTCGCCACGGCCTGATCCGCGCTCGTGACGCCAGCGCGTGCGTCAACCATGAAATAAACGAGGTCCGCCTCGCTGATCGCGTGCTCGGTCTGCCGGAAAATTTCGGCGTCCAGCCCATCGGCACCTTCGATCAGCCCGCCGGTATCCACCACGATACAGCTGCCCACCTCCAGATCTGCCACGCCATATTGGCGGTCGCGGGTCAGGCCCGGCTGATCGGCAACCAGTGCATCACGGCTGCGGGTGAGCTGATTGAAGAGCGTGCTTTTGCCGACGTTGGGGCGTCCGACAAGGGCCACCACCGGGGCAGTCATTACTCGCGCCGGCTGCGGAAACTGGGATTGACCGGCCTCATATCAGCCGGCGTAGGGTCGTGAGTCCAGCACGTTGATCCCGCCATCCTCGTCAATCACCAGCAAACGGCCATCCACCACCTGCGGCGGCATCCGCACGGGGTCAGTCGCGGCCCGCGAGCGACCGATGATCTGGCCCGTGACCGCTGACAGCCAGTGCACGTAGCCTTGGTAGTCCGCGACCACCACATTACCCTTGAAGCTGGCCGGCGCGGTCAGTCCACGATATTTGAGCTTGTCCTGTTTCCACAACGCGGCGCCACTGGCCGGGTCCAGGCACCAGACTACGGATTCATTATCCGTCACGTAGATGCAGTTGCTGTCCTGGTCCATACCGGCGTAACTCCCCAGGGCGCGCCGCCATTGCGGCATGCCGTTGTAGGCGTTGATCGCCACCATGTCGCCCGCATAACTGCTGGCATACAGGATCGAATCCACCAGCAACAGATCGGCGTCAACATCCACGATCCGGTCCACTTCCGAGCGCCCGCTGGGTATGCTGACGGTCTCTTCCCACATCGGCTCGCCATCGCTGCGGTTCAACGCGATAACCCGGCCGTTGTCCATGCCGGCGTAAACCGCGCCCACGCCAACCAGCAAAGGCGCCGTGCCCCGCAGGCTCAAGGCCGGAACTGCCCGGTCCTGGGTCCAGACCCGGCTCCCATCGGCCACGTTGAGCCCGTAGATCCGTCCATCGCCGGCACGGGCGAATACCAGCTCACCATCAATCACCGGTGCGCTGAGCACTTCGCTGCTCACCGGGGTCTGCCATACGGGCGAGCCATCCTGCCGCCCGAACGCAACTACGGCGCCATCACGCGTGCCGAACACCAGCAAGTCGCCCGCGACTCCGGGGCCCGCGGTGAAGCGATGCGCGGTTCGCTTGCGCCATTGCACCTTGCCATCCAGCGACAGGACCGTAATCACGCCCTTGCGGTCGCCGGCGAAAATCTGATCGCCGGACACGACCGGGCGCAGGCCGGTGAGCAAGCCACTGGGACCCACCCGCCGATCCCAGACTTCCACGCCGCGCACTTCCGGCGAAGCGATCTTTTTCAGCGGCGCGGGCTTGAGAGTGGTCCCGGACCCGGCACAGCCCATCAGCAGCGCGGTGGCAACAGCCCATGCAACAGACTTAATCATCATTTAGGAGTTCGTCGGAAGATCATCGAGTTTGCGTTGCAGTCCGGCGCGGTCGATATAGTCGACCCCGGAATCCAGAGCCTGCTGATAGGCCGCCCGCGCAGCCTGGGCGTTCCCCTTCTGACGCTCTATATCGCCGCGAAGTTCCGCGAAGGCCGGCGCAAAGGCGTCGTCTGAATTTCCTTTCAGCAGGCTCAGCGCCGCATCAATCTGCCCCTGGGCCCAACGGACTTTGGCCATGCGCAGCGTGGCGACGGTACGCAGCTCGGCCTGGGCGGCGCTATCGACCACCCATTCCAGATGCTTCGCCGCCTGCTCCCAGTCTTCGGCCTCGGCCGCGGCTTTGGCAACGCTCAATTTGGCATGGGCCGCATAGGGCGAACGCGGTGATTTAGCCACCAGCTGCTCGGCTTTGGCGGCGGCCTCCGCGAGGCCGCGCTTGCCAACCAGCTCGGCCACTGCCTCGAACTGCTCGGACGCGTGTGCGGCCTTATCCTGTTGCCACAGCTGATATTGATCCCAGCCCAGGATGCCCCCCAGACCCAGAACCAAACCACCAATCAGGGCTTTCCAGTTCTCTCGCCACCATTTCTGGAGCTGCTCGACCTGTTCCTGATCCGTCTGTTCAAAATCCACAATCTCTTCCTTTTGACCTGCTGACGACCTGGGCCGTCATTCTAGTTCGCCAAGGCCGCCTGTAGGGCGGCCGGCATGTTCTCCAGCGGCAGTCGCTGCTGTTCCGCGCCATTCTGCAAGGGTTTCAATAGCGCAACGCCATCGGCCAGCTCAGCCTCACCAAGGATGACCGCGCAATGCGACTGCGCCCGGTCTGCCCGTTTAAGCTGAGCTTTGAGTTTGCCGCCGCCGGCGTTTTTCAGCACCCGCAATCCCTGATCGCGCAGGGTTTCGGCCAGTGCCGCTGCGGCATTCTCCGCCATTGCGTCCAATACGCAAAGGTATATCGTCGGATCGGTCGCGCGTGACGTGGTTTCGCGGGCATGCTCCAGCAACAACGCAACCCGATCGATACCCGCCGCAAACCCGACCGCAGGCACCTGGCCGCCGCCCAGCAATGCCACCAGACCATCGTAGCGTCCGCCGGCACAAATTGTGGATTGCGCACCCAGGTGCGGCGTGGTCCACTCGAATACGGTTCGGGTGTAATAGTCCAGCCCACGCACCAGCCGGGGATTGAGTACAAACGCGATGTTCAAAGCACGCAACCCGGCCTGCAGGGACGCGAAATGCGCGGCGCTGCGCGGATCCAGGAAATCGTCGAACAAGGGCGCCCCGGAAACGATCTGCCGGGTCGTGGGGTCCTTGCTGTCCAGCACCCGCAATGGGTTGCTCTGCAAGCGCCGTACCGAATCCTCGTCGAGATCGTTCTGATAGCGCTCCAGGTACTCCACCAGAGCCGCCCGGTATTGATCGCGGGATTCAGACGTTCCCAGCGTGTTCAGTTCCAGTTGGACCAGCGGCGCTCCGCCGTGATCCAGCAAGCCGAGATCGCGCAGGGCGCGGGTAAACAAGGCGATGATTTCGACGTCGATATCCGGACCGTCCATGCCAAAAGCTTCCAGCCCCAGCTGGTAAAACTGACGATAGCGACCTTTTTGCGGCCGCTCATGCCGGAACATCGGCCCTTCGTACCAGAGGCGCTGCTGCTGATTGTGGAGCAGGCCGTGGTCTATGCCCGCGCGCACACAACCAGCCGTCCCCTCGGGGCGCAGGCTCATCATGGTTTTCTCGCGATCCAGAAAGCTGAACATCTCCTTCTCGACAATATCGGTGGCCTCGCCAACCGAGCGCGCGAACAAATCCGTGGATTCCAGCACCGGAAGCTTGATCTCGCCGTAACCATAAAGCGACATGGCACGCCGCAGGGTGTCCAGAACTTCCCGCCAGCGCGTGGATTGTCCAGGCAACAGATCGTTGAAACCCCGCAGTGCGCGGATACGTTCACTCATCGCAATCAGACCTGCTCGGGATCGGAGGATGTGCCGCGCACCGCAATGCGTTCCCGAACCAGCCGCTCCAGACCATCGACCAAGCCCTCGTTCTTGAACTTGGCAGCGATCTGGCCATCGACAAATACCGTATTCGGATTGCCGCCGGTCACGCCGACATTGACCTCCCGCGCCTCGCCCGGCCCATTGACCACACAGCCAATGACCGCGACATCCAGCGGCTCGGAAATTCCCTCAAACCGCGCTTCGAGCTCGTTTACAGTCTTGATCACATCAAAATTCTGCCGTGAACAGGACGGACAGGCGATCATGTTGATGCCGCGGGACCGCAGGTGCAGCGACTTGAGGATGTCCCAGCCGACTTTGATTTCCTGAATCGGGTCGGCTGCCAGCGAGACCCGAATTGTGTCGCCGATACCCTCCGCCAGCAGCATGCCCAGCCCGATCGACGATTTCACGGCGCCGGCCCGCTCGCCACCGGCTTCGGTGATGCCCAGATGCAGCGGCTGCTCAATCTCGCCCGCCAGCTTGCGGTAGGCCGCCACCGTCATGAAGATTTCGGAAGCCTTGAGACTGACCTTGAAGTTCTGAAAGTCGTGCCGATCCAGGATATCGATATGCCGACGGGCCGAATCGACCAGCGCATCCGCATTGGGCTCGCCATATTTTTCCTGCAGATCCTGTTCCAGTGAACCGGCATTGACCCCGATGCGAATCGGCAGATCGTAGTCACGCGCGCAGGCAATGACCTCCGCCACCTTGCGCTCGCCGCCGATATTGCCGGGATTGATCCGCAGACAGTCGGCTCCCTGGCGAGCCGACTCCAGCGCAACGCGGTAATTGAAATGAATATCCGCGACCAGCGGAACCGTGACGCGCTTGCGAATCTTGCCGAATGCCTGGGCAGCCGCCAGGGTCGGCACGGACACGCGGACAATGTCCGCGCCGGCCAGTTGCAGGGCATTGATCTGCGCCACGGTGGCCTCGACATTCTGAGTGTCCGTGTTGGTCATGCTCTGAACCGAAATCGGCGCGCCACCACCGACCAGAACGTTGCCGACCCGAATTTGCCGCGATTGACGCCGCTTGATCTGGTGCTGGCTTTTCATTTGGCGATCCCCACTTTGAACTGGGCGGTGTCATCCGCCTGCACCTGCTCGCGGATGCGCAACGGACGGTCATCCAGGAACAGCCGGACCCCGGGGGCGTAACCCAGGTAGACGGTATAGGGCAGTTCGCCGAACATTTCGCGCTCCTGACCCGCCCGAAACAGGCTGTAGGCCAGTTGCTGACCGCTGGCATCGGACACTTCGAGCCAGGAGTCCTCGACGAAAACCACCCGCAAAGTTCCTGGCGGGAGGACACTCTCCATGGTTTCGCCCGGGTCTGGCTGCGCCCTGGTCGGCGCGGGTTCGACGCGGTCCGCGGGCGCGACACCCGGTGCGGGGGCAGGACTCGGCGCCTTCAGAGCGGGCGCGCGGGCCTCCCACAGACTCGCCCATTCCAGTCCGGGCGGCTGCAGTGCCCACCAGCCAGCCGTCCCAACGGCGAGCAGGACCAGGCTGACACCAAGGTATATCGTCCGGCCCGCGCCCTCACGATATTTGATTGAGGGACGCTGCATGATCCGGGGAACTGGCGAATCGGTGCCGCTGGCAGCCTCATAAGCGTTGACCAGGGCCGCGACATTCAGACCAAGGACCTCAGCGCATTTGCGGTAATAGCCCCGCGCATAAACCGGCTGCCCCAGACCGCGAAAATCATCGGTTTCCAGGGCGGTCAGGGTCGCCCCGCTCAACCGGGTCGCCGCAGCCAGCTCGCTCAGGCTCATGCCTTTTTGCTGTCGGGCCTGGCGCAGCAAGGCACCAGGCCTTACCGTATTCTCGGCCGGACGGCTGTCCGGATCCACATCGTGAGTGCTCATGCCATGCGGACTATTTCAACGCCTGACCCGTGGTCAGATTGATGTATTGACCGATACCCGGCACCGTCTTGCGCAAGCGGTTCGCATAGTCGCTTGAAGCGGCGTAATCACCCAGGGCGAACTCGGTGCGCAAACCCATGAGCAAACTGTCGGCATTGGCTTCGTACAAACTTTCATAGCGCTGAATGAAGGCGCGCGCGCGCAGGTAGTCATGGTTTTTCAGACTCAGCTCCGCGAGCTTCAGCATGGCGTCTCCGTAACGCGGATTCAACTCCAGCGCCCGCCGCAGATAGTTTTCCGCCCGTCCGTCCTGGCCCAGTCGCTGCGCGCAGGAACCTGCGTTGGCATAAGCCACCTCGGGGGTGGCATAGCGCGTATTGGCAACGGACTGCATGAAGATGGCTTCGGCTTTCTCAGCCTGTCCCCGGTCGCACAGGAACACGCCGTAATTGTTCAGTATGTTGGGCTCGTTGTCCGACAGCTTCAACGCCTTCGCAAAGGCTTTCTCAGCGGCCCCAAATTCTTCGATCTTGGCATAGGCCAGGCCCAGGGTTGCGTGCGTCGCCGGCAGGCTGTCGTCCTGATCCCGCGCCCGCTCCAGCTTTTCGATGGCCAACAGAGTGCGACCCTGCCTAAAATAATCGATCCCCAGCTGGGTATTGATGCGCGCGGCTTCCGCGTAATCCGGCTTGCGGCCTTGCAGTGCCGGGTCACCCCCGGTCGCGCAGCCGGCCAGGGCGAGCGCGAACAGGAGGGAATGAATCATCTTCATAGGGATTGCACCACTACCGGAATCTCTCCCAAACGCCGTTTTTGCCTGTTCTGCACCTCGCCCACCAATTGCCCACAGGCCGCCGCAATATCGTCGCCGCGCGTTTTGCGGGTGGTCGTGATAATGCCGGCCTGCCGCACGATGTCGGCGAACTGCCTGATCACTTCGGGTTTCGACGTCCGATACCGCGTACCCGGATAGGGATTGAACGGAATCAGGTTCAGTTTGGCAGGCAGATTTTTCAGCAAACGCCCCAGCTCCCGAGCGTGCTCTGGCAAATCGTTGACTCCGTCTAGCATGACGTACTCGTAAACGATTTGCAGATGTCGATCCTTGCCGCTGGTATAGCGCTGGCAGGCGGCCATCAGATCACGCAGGGGATATTTGCGGTTGATCGGCACAAGTTCATCGCGCAAGACATCGATCGGCGCGTGGAGGGACACCGCGAGCGCCGTATCCACCGTCTCCCGGAGGCGGTCGATGAATGGCACCAGGCCCGACGTGCTCACGGTGACCCGCCGCTTGGACAGACCGTAGCCCAGGTCATCCAACAACACATTGATCGCTGTCACCACCTGGTCGAAATTCGCCAAAGGCTCGCCCATCCCCATGAACACGACGTTGGAGATGACCCGTTGCTCACGCGGCACCGCGCCCAGGGCGCGCTGCGCGAACCAGACCTGCCCGACAATTTCGGCGGCACTGAGATTGCGCGAAAAGCCCTGCGCGCCAGTCGCACAGAACTGGCAATCCAGGGCACATCCAACCTGCGAGGAAATACACAAAGTTCCACGCCTGTCTTCCGGTATGAATACGGTTTCCACCGCATTGCCGGAATCCACGCGCAACAACCACTTGCGGGTGCCGTCCGCGGAAATGTTTTCCTGAATCAGTTCGGGCGTGCGCACTTCGGCATGGGCATGTAGAACGACGCGCAGAGACTTGGCGATATCGGTCATTGCATCGAAGTCGGCAACGCCACGCTGATACAGCCACTGCATGACCTGACGCGCCCGAAAGGGCTTCTCGCCCAGCGACTGGAAATAGGCTTCCAGCGCCGGGCGATCCATTCCGAACAAGTTCGTGCGCGTCGCCGTCATCCGCTTAGCGGGTGCGTTCGCAGAGATCGGCGGCATCGAAGAAATAATTGACTTCAAAGCGCGCGGTTTCCGGAGCATCACTGCCATGCACCGCATTTTCGTCGATGGTTTCGGCAAAGTCGGCGCGAATCGTGCCTGGCGCGGCGTCCTTTGGATTGGTTGCACCCATGATGTCGCGATGTATGGCGATCGCATTCTCGCCTTCCAGCACCTGGATCATCACCGGCCCCGAAATCATGAAGTCGACCAGATCGGTGAAGAAGGGCCGCTCCTTGTGCACGGCATAGAAGCCTTCGGCGTCGGCCCGCGACAGCTGCTTCATGCGGGCGGCCACAATCTTCAATCCGGCCTTTTCGAAACGCGAGTAAATTTCGCCGATCACATTTTTGCCGACACCGTCGGGTTTGATAATGGATAGCGTGCGCTCAACAGCCCTGAATAATGCTCCTGGTTTTCTGGAAAAATGGGTTTTTGTCCCGGACGCGGGACCAGCGACATGTATCGCTCGACAAAACTTGTCAATTTTAGCTGTTTTTATTCCTCGCCGGCAATGAGCGGCCGCGTTCAGGCCACCGTAAAACTCTCTCCGCAGCCACAGAGTTCCTTGGCGTTGGGGTTGTCGAAGTGAAACATCTCATTCAGGCCCTCACGCTTAAAATCCAGAGTCAGGCCCTGGACCAGTCCGAGACTGGCGGAGTCCACAACAACCCGCGCGCCGTGGCCTTCAAACACCACATCGTCCGCGCCGATCTCGTCAGCATAGTTCAACACGTAGCCATAGCCCGAACAGCCCGTCTTGCGCACGGCGATGCGCAGACCCAGGCCGCTTCCGCGCTGATCCAGCTGCCGCTCAATCCGTTCCGCTGCCGCGGCCGTAATTCTTACTTCGTTCATTTCCGCTCACTCACCAGATCAATAGGGGCCAGGGCTGCCCGCAAGGCATCCTGCGCCATGACCGCGCAATAGCGTTTGACCGCCGATAACTCCAACTGTTGCGCGATCTCCGTCGGATTCAGTTCCTGCAGTTGCTGCACCGACTTGCCCACGGCCCACTCCGCCAGCCAGGAGCCCGTCGCAATCGTGCAGGGACAGCCATGCGCCATGAACCACGCATCGGCCACCACCGCACCCTTGAGCTTCAGGTACAGACGCAATTCCGCATTGGCCGCCGGGGTCTCAGCCGTACCACATGCAGTGCCGGCCTGCCCCGGCAAGGGTCTGCCGGCGCGCCGCGGGTGGCGAAAATGGTCGAGAACTATGGGCGAGTATTCCATCAGGCGGCCCTGCCCCAGCGTGGCGACAAGGCGCGCAGCCGACGGACCGCCGCAATGACCTGCTCGGCCGCAGCGCCGATGTCAGCCTCCGTGGATTCCCGACCGAGGCTGAAGCGCAGGCTGGCGTCCGCCAGCATGTCGTTCCGTCCCAAAGCCCGCAGCACATACGACGGCTCGCTGCCGCCCGAGCTGCAGGCCGAACCGCTGGAAACCGCCAGTTCCGGCAAATCCGTTCGCAGCGACTCGCCGTCCACGCCCGCGAAACTGACATTGAGGATATTGCCCACGACAGCGGCGTCTCCACCGTTGCGGTGGATCTCGGGCAGCGCCTGGCTCAGCCGCGCCCACAAGTGATCGCGCAATCCAGCCAGACGCGTTTGTTCCACGGCCTGCTCGGCAACGGCCAGCGTGCAGGCCAGTCCCATCCCGGCAACCTGATGCGTGGCAATGGTGCCTGAGCGCATGCCGCGCTCGTGACCGCCACCGAACATCAAGGGCTTGACCCGGGCCCTGGGCCGCATGCGCACGAACAGCGCGCCGACGCCCTTGGGCCCGCCCAGCTTGTGCGCTGAAAACGACATCAGGTCGAGTGGGATCTGACTGAGATCGATCGGACACTTGCCCAAAGCCTGAGCCGCATCCACATGAAAAACGATGCCGCGGGCGCGAGTGATTGCCGCCATTCTGGCGATGTCCTGCACCACCCCGGTCTCATTGTTGACCTGCATCAGGGAGACCAGGACAGTGTCATCCCGTACCGCGGCCTCGAGCTGCTCCGGCGCCACCCGCACGCCATCCTCCGGCTTGAGCCAGGTGACCTGCCAACCCTCGGACTCCAGCTGGCGCGCGGCATCAATGACCGACTTGTGCTCGGTCTTGGCGGTGACCAGATGCCGACCTCGCTGCGCGTAATACCGAGCCGCACCCAGCAGACCCAGATTGTTGGATTCGGTGGCGCCGGAGGTCCAGACAATTTCCGGCGGGCTCGCGCCTACGGCGCCGGCAACCTGCTCACGGGCGACACGCACCCGGGCGGCTGCCGCAATGCCAGGGCCGTGGATAGACGACGGATTGGCAAACACCCCATCACTGGTCAAACACTCCGCCATCACGGCGGCAACCTCCGGGCGCACCGGCGTCGTTGCTGCATGATCCAGATAAATCACCCCACCTCCCCGAACAGGCTGGAACTCCGCGCCGCGTCATGTTCAGCGATCAAGGCCCGCAAGGCTTCGACCAACGCGCCCACATCAGCCTCGGAATTGTCCTCACCAAAACTCACGCGAATCGCCCCGCGCGCACTCGTCTCGGGCACCCCCATGGCCGTCAGCACATGGCTGGGCTGACCATTCCCGCTATGGCAGGCCGAGCCGCTGGACACGGCAATACCTCGCCGGTCCAGCGCCATCAGCAAGGTTTCGGACGCGAATCCACGCAATGAAATCAGCGAGGTATTGCCCACACGTGGCGCTGAGGTTCCAATAATTTCTATATTTTCCAACGACTTCAGGCTGTCTTCCAACAATTCTCGAAGCTGTTCTGTCCGCCGGGCGCGAACCGTCAATCGCTGCAGGGCAAGCTCGGCGGCGACCCCAAAACCCACGATGCCAGCGACATTTTCCGTGCCACCCCGCAGCCCACGTTCCTGCCCGCCCCCAGGCTGCACGGGTTCCAGCGCGACGCGCCGATCAAGGATCAGCGCACCGACGCCTTTGGGCCCGTAAATCTTGTGCGCGGACAGACTGAGCATCTGCGCACCCGAATCGGCAAACCGGATAGGCCGCTTGCCCGCAGCCTGTACTGCATCAGTGTGGAACAACCAGCCGGCAGCGGCAGCCTGCGCCGCCAAGGCCTTGATATCCTGGATGACGCCCGTTTCATTATTCGCCCACATGATCGAGACCAGTCCCCGCGGGGCGTCGGCCAGCGCGCGCGCATAGGCTGCCGGCTCGATCATCCCGTCGCTTGCCACCTGCAACTCGCGCACAGGAAGGCCCTGCCTGCGCAGTTGGCCGGCCGTATCCAGCAGGGATGCGTGTTCAGTGGCGGCCACCAGCACCGGAAAATTCTCACCAGCAAGGCCCTTGATCGCCAGGGTGTTGGCCTCAGTGCCGCCAGAGGTAAACAGAACCTGGCTGGCTTGGGCGCCGACCAGTGCCGCGACCTGCGCGCGCGCGCTGTCTATCGCAGTGCGGGCCAAACGCCCGGCGCCATGCACGCTGGAAGGATTGCCATAGGCCTGCCCCAAAAACTCCTGCATGGCCGCCAGAGCCTGCGGCAACAGAGGCGTCGTCGCGTTGTGGTCCAGATAGATCACGGGACCGCTCGCGTATCCGCGGGGTTCTCCACGCCTGGTTGACAGCGGTTCGCACAGGCACACAGAGATGCCAGGGTCGCGGTCTCCAGGTAAT
>JBFIIN010000055.1:0-12677 GCA_041601225.1 Oceanococcus sp. | reverse complement strand
GGGTGGTGTCGGCCAGAACCAGAGTGCCCGCGGTGGCTCCGAAGAAGGTCCCCGCTGTAATTGAGGTATCCGCATCCGTGATGGTTTCGGAGATTTCCAGATTTCGGCCTTCGGAGGCCACCAGTTGAATATCCGCACCAGACAGCGAGGCCGTCACGTTATGGGTGCCGGTCTGGGCGTTGATCGCATCGACCACATCCTGAGCCGATAACGTGGTCAGGTCGCCGCCGGAAACCACGGTCGTGCCGTTGATGTCCAGGGCGTAAGTATCGCCCGCGCCAGCCCCGGCGAAGGCCACTGTGGTGTAGGTTTCATCCACGTTGACCGTGGTCGCCGAAAGGCCGCCCACACCGCTGGCATTGATGGCCCGCACCTTGGCATAGGCACTGGTGGAATCGCCGCCATTGCCGTTGGAATCCGCGTAGCTGGCGCTGCCGGCAATATTGACGGCCGATGCGCTGCCGATGGTCAGGGTCAGATCACCGCCACCCACGATGGCGGCACCACTCACCTCACCGGCATTGCCCGCCGCAGCGTTGGTTCCTGTGGCCTGGGCGATCTTGCCGACCTGCAGGGCGGTGAAGTTGCCCAAACTGACCGAGACGGTTTCGTTGGCATTGGCACCGACCTGGAAGGCCTGGGCCGAGAAACTGCCATCGAGCAACTTGACACCGTTGAAGGCGGACTGCGTGCCCACCCGGTCGATTTCCGCGATGAGCTGCTGGACTTCCGCGTCCAGCGCCGCACGATCCGAAGCGCTGTTCGTGGCATTCGCCGATTGCACGGCCAGCTCGCGAATACGCTGAAGATTGTTGCTCACTTCGGTCAGGGCCCCCTCTGCTGTCTGAGCCAGGGAAATGCCGTCATTGGTGTTGCGCAAAGCCTGGTTCAGGCCACGGATCTGGGTGGTGAAACGCTCGCTGATGGCAAGGCCAGCGGCGTCGTCCTTCGCGCTATTGATGCGCAGACCCGAGGACAGACGCTCCAGTGCCGTGCTCAACTGCGAGTTCGTACTCGCCAGATTTCGCTGTGCATTCAGCGACATGATGTTGGAGTTGATCACTTGCATTTGTCATTACCTCTCTTGCGGGTGTTCCTCGGGTGGCGCAGAGCCGGCGAGGTCCTTGCAACCGGCTTCGGCAGATGCCTGTTGAGCCTGTCGCTGACTAAGTTTTCGGCGGCCCTGCGGGAAACTTTAGGGCCGGACTGGAAATATTTCTGTCGGGAAACCTGCGACATACCCACGACTTGGGCGCGGCAGGAGTCATCTGGCGCAGGCGGGTCTGCGGACGCCTGGAGGCGCCCGCGCTAACGCAGCAGATTGAACAGGGAAAGACCCTGGACGCGAATGAAGGACTGCTGGGCGGCTTCCAGACCCGTCAACTGCAGGGCCAGCCGGGTAGTCGCTTCCGCGTAATCCAGATCGCGCACATTGCTGAGCACCTGAGTCAATTCCACGCCGATGGCATCCGCCTGGGATTCGGCCTGATCCAGCACCGACAAGCGGGCACCCACACTGCCGCGCACACCCAGCACATGGTCGATCGCCGAGTCCAGATCAGCCAGACCGGTTTGCACATTCATGTGCCGCTTCGCGCTGGACGCGGGATCGACCGCTGAATCACCCAGCGCGTTGACCAGCTGCTGCACGGTTGCAAACAGACTCTGGCTGCGGCTGGGTGCGACCTCGAGACTGTCGCCATCGACAGGATTGCCCTCGAGCGTCAGGGTGATACCGGCAAAGGTGATCAACTCGCCCTCTACATAGGGACCACTGGCCACGCTCACGGCGGATTCATCAACAACGTCGTAGCTGCCCCCGGAGAACGACATGGTATAGGTTTGGCCGTCCCAGGCCGTGGCATCAGCCAGTTGCGAGCGCACGACTTTGGCATCACCCGTATTGCCCGCTCCGGGGGTCACCCGGAATGTGCCGTTGCCGCTGGGTATCCGCAAGAACACGGCACTGCCCGCGTCGCTGTCCTGCACGAGCCGATCATTGCCAATCTCGATACTGCGAGCACTGTCGTCACCCGCGTACACCACGCTGGCATGGGACACGGCAAATGGCGTCGCCCCATCACGGGTGCCGGCGAACAGATGCCGCCCATTGCCATCATCCGCGTTCGCCAGCGCGACCAGTTCATCCAGCCGGGCGACAATTTCCAGGGACAGTTGATGGCGCGACTCCGGCGACTGAGTGGCGTTGGCTCCCTGCACCGTGAGTTCGCGGATCCGCTGCAGCGTATCGGTGACGCCGAGCAAGGCGGTTTCCTCGATCCCCAAACGCCGACGCAAGGTGGAAATATTGCTGCGGTCGCGCTCCAGACCGGCCAGTGCATCATCCAGTCGCGCCATCTCCCCAATGCCGGCAGGGTCATCGGAGCCTTGCGTCAGACGCAGGCCGCGCGCCAACTGGTTCTGAATTTCCGCGAGTCGGCGCTGTTGCTCCAGAATTGAATTCGTGGCCTGCCGATGCAGGGTCGAAGACGCAATCCGGTCAACCATGATCAGGCCCTCCCGACCGCATTGAGTACGGTCTGAAACAAGGTGTCTGCGGTCGCGATGATCCGCGCCGCAGCCTGGTAGGCCTGCTCGAACCGCAGCAGATCTGCCGCCTCTTCGTCGAGATTCACGCCCGAAACGGATTCCAGGTCGCTGCGGTCTCGCTCCACGATGGCTGAAAACGCCGACTGCTGGAGATCAGCCCTTTGCACGCTGGCGCCGGTACGACTCAGCAGCTGGGCATGGGCGGCTTGCACCGAGGTCGCGCCCCCATCGAAGAATCCGCCCTGCAACCCCGCCAGCAAGGCGCGCGCATTGCTGTTGTCGCCGCTGTCGGGCAGGGTCGGCGCCACGGTGAATTCATCACCGGCCAGCGGAATTCCATCGAGGTTCAACTCCCAGCCGTTTGCGGCGATCGGCGTCCCGGGGCTGTAGGCAAACGGCCCGGCACCATCGACCGTGTAGCTGGTGTCCGATACAAAGGCGATCGACACGGTGTTGGTCAACGCCGGGTTCGCGCCATCGACCACTGTCAGGCCGGGAGCCGCACTGCCGCCATTGGCGGTGTCGGCACGAGCGATGACGGGCGCCGCAGCGGCCACGCCAGCGGGCCCGGGCAGACTCACGCGCATATCTGCGGCCACAGTGGCGGTGGAGCGAACCAGAAAGGAGTCTCCGGCATCCGGGATGCCACCAACGACCAGGCTCAGACCTTCCGCAGCGAAGGGGTCTGCAACTGTTCCGGCGCCGCCCAGGGGCACGACCTGGCCACTGACCGTGTCGCGCAACTCCCAGTCTGCGCCATCGAAGCGCATGACGTAGTCGCGCCCGGTCAACGCCCCGACATCCGCCAGGCTGGCGCTGAGCGTCGCACTGCCGGAATTATTCAGATTGGCCAGCTCCACCGCCTGGGGCGCCGTGAACAGCGGCGCTCCGGTTTGGCCCAGCAGGTCCACGCCCGCCGCCTGCTGCGCATTGGCCAGCGTGCTGACCGCTGCGGCCAGACGGCCCAATTCGCCTTGTGCCGGGTCGATAATGCTGCGCCGCGCTTCAAGGTAGCCGCCGAGGTTGCCGCCGGACAGGCGGTTGGTCACCGTAACCGAGCCGCCCGCCCCGGCCAGCAGGACTTCGATTCCACCTTCGGCGCCATACCGGCTCGGGCCGGTGCTCAAGCGACCCACTTCGGCACCCAGGACCAGGGCCTGACCTCCGGCCGCGAAAACATTGAGCGCACCGTCGTCCTGTTCGACGGTGCTTACGCCTATGCGTGCGGACAATTGCCGAACCAGTTCGTCACGTCGGTCAAGCAGATCATTGGGCGGCTGGCCGCCGAATTCACCCAGTGCCTGGACAATCTGCGTGTTCAGGCGGGCCACCTCACCGCTGAGGCCGTTGATCTCGTCAACGGTCGCGTCAATCCGCAAATCCAGTTCGTCCGCCTTGTCGCTCAGCCCGGATGACATCTGCTGAAACTGAAACGCCAGCGATTGCGCGCTGCTCACGAAGACCTCACGCGCCGTGGCCGAGGTGGGATCGGCGGTCAGCGCCTCAACCGCGCCCAGAAAATCCCGCAGGGGTCCACCCAGACCGGTCGCTTCATCGGACAGGAGGCGATCCACACTGCCGCCGATGCTTGCGACCGCGCTGGCCTGCCCGAGGCTGGACAGGGAACTGATGAGCCGGTCAGATCCAAACGGATCCCGCTGGCGGGATACGCCCAGGGTGATGACCCCGCTGCCGAAGAAACCACCTCCGGAACCCGTGCCCTCGCGCGCGGCAAATTCCACCGATTGCCGACTGTAGCCGGGGGTCGTCGCATTGGCGATGTTATGGCCCACGGTATCCAGGGCCCGCTTGTATGAAAGCAGGGCGGAACTCCCTATGTTGAACAGATCAGTCATTGGCGCTTGTCCATTCCTGGCAGCGGCGACCGGTGGCCTGACACGGGCTATATTGCATCGTCAAGCCAGGAGCTATCCGCTACGCGCTGAATCTTCTCCACATAGAGGGGATCGGTCGCATAGCCCGCGGACTTTAGGCCGCGCAGGAATTTTTCATCATTGCCACCATGATCCAGGGCCTGTGCATAGCGCGAGTTGCCCCGCAGGAAGTCCACATAGTCTGCGAAACTGTCCGCAAAGGATGCGTAAACCCGAAAGCCTGCAACCTGGCTGTGCTCCACGCCGTTTGCCACCTCGCGGGTGGCCGCGATCGCCACCTCGCCCGCCCAGGGTCCGGCGGCCTTGATCCCGAACAGATTGCGGCTCGAGCCACCGTGCTCGGTGCGGGGCATCTGCCGACCCCAATTGCTTTCCAGCGCTGCCTGCGCGAGCAGGATTTTCGGCGACACGCCCAGCTCGGCGGCCGCCCGTTCAGCATGCGGCTTCAGGGCCTGGACAAAGTCCACCGGGTCCGCAAAGTCCGCGGGGGGCGGGATCATTGCGCGCAGCTGCGCATGGGCGACCCTGGGGCTGCGCTGCAGATTGCCCTGGGCATAGCCGCTCACGGGCGGCGGCGGGCTGCCGCCCAGCTGTCGCACCAGCATATCCGCCAGGCCCAGACCCCGACCAGCGCTGAGCTGATCCGCCAGCTGACGGTCACGCAAATCCCGCACCAGATCGCCATGGGCCCCCAGACCGTCATCGCCGAAGGACACGGCATTGGCGGTCTTGAGCAAGGTTTGCAGAAAGATCGTCTCGAACTGGCGGGCCGCCTGGTGTAGGGCAGCCCCATCACCGCGTCGGGCCTGTGCCCGCTGGGCGGCAAAGCCGCCGAATTCCAGACCTGTCGTACTTCCGGCCATTCAGATGACAACCAGCTGCGCCCGCAGGGCACCGGCCATTTTCAGCGCCTCCAGGATGGCGACGAGATCACCGGGCGCCGCCCCGACCTGATTGACCGCGCGGACGATAGCTTCCAGGGTTACACCCGATTCGAACAGGAACATCCGTCCATCGCCCTGCTCCACGCTCAATTGCGAATCCGCCACGGCGGCCGTTTCGCCCTGGGCGAAGGGGTTGGGCTGGCTTATGCCGATATTTTCACGAATCGTCACCGACAAGGATCCGTGCGTCACGGCCGCGGATTTCACCCGCACATGGCTCCCGATGACCACCGTGCCGGTCCGCGAATTGATCACCACGCGGGCCGGTGCATCGCCGGGCTCGACTTCAATGGCCTCCAGCACCGAAACAAAGGTGATGCGCTGCGTGGAATCCGCCGGAGCCCGTACGGCGACGCTCACCGAATCCAGCGCCCGCGCCGTCGCGGGTCCGAGGCTGTTGTTGATGGCCGTGACCAGGCGATGCGCCGTGGTGAAATCGGCGGTGTGCAGGTTGAGGGTCACTTCCGGCTCAGAGCCAAACCCGGTCGCCACACTCCGTTCGACCATGGCGCCATTGGGAATCCGCCCGGTGCTGGGCACATTAACCGAGATCCGCGAACCGTCGTTGCCAGACACGCCAAAACCGCCAACCACCAGATTGCCCTGGGCCACGGCATACACCCGCCCGTCGGCACCCTTGAGCGGCGTCATCAGCAAACTGCCGCCGCGCAGGCTGCCGGCATTGGCCAGGGAGGCCACCGTGATATCAATCTGTTGACCCGGCTTGGCAAAAGCTGGCAGTTCCGCATGTACCGCCACTGCCGCAACATTCTTCAGCTGCAGGTTCAGCCCGGCCGGCACCGCGACGCCCAGTTGGGTGAGCATGCTTTTCAGGCTTTGCACCGTAAACGGCGCCTGGGTGGTTTGGTCGCCGGTACCATCCAGGCCGACGACCAGGCCGTAGCCAACCAGGGGATTACCGCGCACGCCCTGGACCGAGGCCAGATCCTTGACCCGCTCCGCCCGAGCCGGGCCGGCCAGCAGCGGCAGAAGCAGCACAAGCAGAAGCATGCCGCGCCTGATTCTGGCGCCTCCGCATTGGCGGCATTTCGCTGATTTCATGAGGTTTTCTCGCTGCAGCGCGGGCCGATTCCGGATCGACGACGGCTGCTCAGAATGGCCATAAAGGCGACTGGAAGAAGCGCGTCATCCAGCCCATGCCATTGGATTCGGAGACCGGCCCCGAGCCGCTGTAGCTGATGTCGGCCATCGCCACCCGCGACGAGGCCACGGTGTTGTCCGCGCCGATATCTTCAGGTCGCACCAGACCGGTTACGCGCAGCAGCTCGCTGCCGCGATTCAGCTCCAGGCGCTTCTCTCCCGCAATCTTCAGGGCGCCGTTGGCGAAGACCTCGGTAACGATCACGCTGAGCTGGCCATTGAGGGAATTGCTCTGGCTGGAATCCCCAGCCCCCTCGAAAGCGTTCTCACTGGACAGACTCGTGTCCAGGATCGGCACCCCGCCCTGAGTCACCCCGCGGCCAAACAGGGTCGGGGCCGGCAAACTCGTGCTGCTGTCCTTGGAGGTGCTGGTCGATGCACTTTTCTGCGCCTGCGTGCGTTCGACCAGGATCACGGTCAGCAAGTCGCCGACCCGCCGGGCGCGCCGATCCTCAAACAGACCGGAATCAAAACCCGTGTGGTAGATCGCGCCGTCCGCCGGCGCCGGCGCGGGTTGCGGGTAGGCCTGCTCCACCAGCGGCTTGTACTCCACCGGCTTTGCACAGCTGGCGAGCAGCGCGATGAAGATCAAAGATGCCGCGCGCATGAGCTGCGCCCTACAGATTGTTGTTGACGTAGGCCAGCATCTGATCGCTGGTCTCGATGGCTTTGGAATTCATTTCGTAGGCGCGCTGGGTTTCGATCATGTTGACCAGCTCTTCGACGACATTGACATTCGAGCTTTCCAGAGAGCCTTGCATCAGGGAGCCCAGGCCCCCGACACCAGGCGATCCGGTTTGCGGAGGCCCGCTGGCACCGGTCTCGGCGAACAGGTTTTCGCCGCGGGCCTGCAAGCCGGCGGGATTGACGAAATCGGCGATCTGCAACGTGCCGATCTGCTGTGGCGCAGCCTGACCTCGAAGCTGCACACTAACCGTGCCATCCCCGCCTATCGTCAGGGACTGGGCATCTTCGGGAACCGAAAGTCCCGGCTGCACGGCGTAACCATTGCTGGTCACCACCTGGCCCTGCGCATCCACCTGGAAAGAGCCATTGCGGGTATAGGCCAGATTGCCATCGGGCAGCAGAATCTGGAAGAAGCCACGCCCCTGCACGGCGACATCCAGCGGATTTTCGGTCTGCAGCAGATTGCCCTGGCTGAACTGCTTGGCCGTGGCGACGACCCGCACGCCCGTGCCCAGCGTCAGGCCGGTCGGCGCCTGAGTCTGCTGCGAGGTCTGGCCACCAGGCTGGCGCACATTCTGATACAACAAGTCCTCGAATGCCGCCCGGCTTTTCTTGAAGCCGGTGGTGTTGACGTTGGCCAGATTATTCGAAATCACCGTCATGCGCGTTTGCTGCGCGTCCAGTCCAGTTTTGGCGACCCATAATGATTTGTTCATGCGGTGGCTCCTGAGTCGCCGGAAGACGGCAACTTGTACATCTGCAGTGGCAATTTCCGGGCCATGGCACGCCCCGTCAGCCGCCCAGCCGCAGCAGCGCCGCGGCCTGCTCGGCCGTCTCTTCGGCGCTATGCATGGCTTTGATCTGCATTTCGAACTGGCGCTGGTTCTCGATCATCGCCACCAGGGTTTCGGCCAGACTGACATTGGAGGACTCCAGTGCGCCCGATACCAGCACCTGACCGGGAACGGGCACGGGCTCGAAGCCGGCGCCAGGCGCAAAGAGGCCGTCCATCCGGCGCACGAGGCGCTCCGGGGGCGCTTCAACGATTTGCAGGCGGCCGACATTGACCTGCGTTTCCGGGCCCTGACCCATGGGCACCACCGAGACCGTGCCGTCCGCTCCGATGCTGAGCTTGCTATGCGGCGGCACGGCAATCGGACCGCCTTCGCCCAGAACCGGCTGGCCGCCAGCGGTGGTGAGTTGCCCCAGGGGCGTCAACTGCAAATCGCCGGCCCGGGTGAAGGCGCGCGCGCCGTCTGCGGTTTGCACGGCCAGCCAGTTGTCGCCGCTCAGCGCAATATCCAGATCCCGTCCGGTGCTCATCAGAGCACCGGGGCGTGCATCGAAGCCGGCTTCCACGGTCTGGGTATTGACCCGGCTGGGCAGGCCCGCGCCGACGACCGGCGCGGCCTGTGCATTGGCCAGGATGCCCTTGAACCCGACGGTCGAGGCATGGGCCAGATTGTGACTGATCTGCGCCTGCGCTTGCAGCGCTCGACTCGCACCGCTCATCGCGACATACAGGGACCTGTCCATGGGGCTGGCTCAGAATCCGGCTAGCGGATGTTGATCACGGTCTGGGTCACCGTGTCAGCCGTGGAAATCATCTGCGCATTCGCCTGGAAGTTGCGCTGGGCGGTAATCATGTTGACCAGTTGCTCGGTCAAGTCGACGTTGGACGCTTCCAGAGCACCCGACTGCACCAGGCCAAATCCCGAGGAGCCGGCCTGAGCATGTCGCGCTTCGCCGGAGGCGAAGGACTGGACCCAGGCCGTGTCGCCGACCGGCTGCAGTCCATTCGGATTGGCGAAATTCGCCAAAGCGAGTTGCCCCAGGGGCGTCGCCTGGCCATTCGTGTAGCGGGCCTGCAGGATCCCCTCGCCCGTAACTTCCACACCAGCCAGGCGACCTACGGTAAAGCCATCCTGACTCAATGCCGTCACGCTGAAGGCATCGCTGAACTGAGTCGAACTGCCCAGATCCAGCGTGATATCCAGATCCGCCGCGCCGTTGGTCAGGGCAATGGTCGGTATGCTGACTTCACCGCTCGCCGGAGTGATGAGGCCGCCATTGGCGTCATATTCCAGGGTGTCCGGCCCGCTTACGACGGCGCCATCCAGGGTGCTGTACATGTCCCAGGTATTGGCCGTCGCGGTTTGCACGAAGAACAAGGACGCGGTATGCGCGGCGCCCAGAGTGTCAAAAACCGTGAGCGAAGTGGACTGGTTGTAGCTCTCGGGGTCAACCGGATCGAAGACCGCAACCGCGGGCACTGCAGCGCTGGCCGGCAGGTTCACGCGGGCGTCGATCTGAGAGGTCGCCTGCGGCGGATTATCCCCTTCGGAAAGTTGAATACTGGACAGAGCGCCGGTGTCGAAGCCCAGGTCATTGGCCGGGAAAACCTGCAACTGCAAGCCCTGGGAATTCACCACGAAGCCCTCGCGGTCGACCGAAAATGCTCCGTCACGACTATAGACCAGAGCACCGCCATCGGACATGGTGAAAAAGCCATCGCCGCTGATCGCCAGATCCAGGGCGTTATTGGTGAAATCGAGATTGCCCTGCGCGAACTGCTGCTGAACGTCGTTGAGACGGACCCCGCTACCGATCTGGTTCTGCCCGCTGCCCAGACCCTGCACGGGAAATACGTCCGAAAAGTGGGCGCGCGATTCCTTGAATCCGGTGGTATTGGCGTTGGCGATATTATTCGCGGTGACCGAAAGCTCGGATGAGGCGGCATTCATGCCGGAAAGTGCGATTCGAAATGGCATAGTGTTGCTCCTGAGGTTTGCGAATCAGTTGATCTGCCGAATATCGGCGAATGACACCGCGCCGAGTCCCGCAATATTGAAAGCCAGGCCGCCCGCACCGCCGATGCTCACGCTGTCGATACGGCCCTGGAGCTGGATGGGTGCGGCATAGGACTGGCCACTGCCCGTCACCCGGGCCACGAAGTTGTACTGCGCCGAACTGAGCTGCGTGCCATCATTGCTGCGCCCATCCCATTGAAACGGCACCGGGCCCGCGGCCTGCTGGCCCAGGGGAATTTGCCGGACCAGTTGCCCGACCTGGTCGTAGACCTCCAGCGACACGCTCGCCGCTTCGCTCAGGTCCACAATTCCGCCCACCGTCTCGCCGCCAGCGCCGACCATCCGGTTCGTGGCCACCAGCGCGCTGCGTCCCACCAGCGCGGCGCCCTGCAGGGTCTGATCACTGGCCAGCGCGCTGGACAGATCGGCAAAGGAGGCGTTGAGTTGCTCGATGCCGGACACCGTTGAGAACTGGGCAATCTGACCCAGAAACTCGCCGCTCTCCAGGGGCTGAAATGGATCCTGATTTTGAAATTGGGTGATCATGAGGCGCAGAAAATCGGCCTGCCCCAAATCCTGCTGCTTGTTGGCTGCGCGCTCGGGCTGATAGCTCACACCGCCAATTGCTGAAGTTTCCATGCACGGACTCCTTAACGGCCAACATTCAGGGTTCGCAGCATCAAATCCTTGGCGGTATTCATCAGCTCAAGATTGCTGCGGTAGGACTGCGAGGCCGAGATCATGTTGGCCATCTGTTCGACGACATTGACATTCGCGGCATAGACATAGCCCTCGGCGTCAGCCAGCGGATGGCCGGGTTGATATTGCCGCTGCGGCTGTTCAGCCGATTGCGTGACCTTCGCCACGGCGACACCCACGCCGCCTCCAGGCACCGCCTGGGTGCTGAATACGGGCTGTCGGGCGCGGTAGGCCGCATCGGGCGTGCTCGCCACGGTATCGGCATTGGCCAGATTGCTGGCCACGGTGTTGAGCCGGACGTTCTGAGCCGACAGCGCAGAACCGGCAATGTTGAAGATACGGAATGAGGACATGCTCAGTCTCCGGTGATCGCGGAAATGAGTGAGCGCATACGACCATCCATGAAGCGCAAGGTGGCTTCATAGCGCATGGCGGCGTCCGCGAATTTGGCCTGCTCGATCTGGGTATCCACGGTGTTCCCGTCGGCGCTGGGCTGCAGCGGAACGCGCCAGACCAGCCGGGCCGGGCCCACGCTGGCGCCGGGCAAATGGCCGGGCTGGGTGGTCGCGGGCCTTATCGCCTGACCGCCCGCCGCAGTCAAGGCCGCCCGAAAGTCTATTTCGCGGGCCTTGAAGCCTGGGGTATCCGCATTGGCAATGTTGCTGGCCAGCGTTTCGAGGCGCTGCCCATGCACCCGCAATGCTGCGGGCAGGCTGCCAAACATCGGATCAAGGCTTGAGGACACGCATGGGCTCTCGCTCGGAATTCAGACTCCGACGAGGCAAGCGCCGTGCCACGGTCCGGCCGCGGGCCGGCCTGGGCGTCCTCCCACAGCGCGCTAATGCACGGCGTTAAGCCGGCTGACAACGCCCATGGCCAGTTCATCGGCGTTGAATTTGGGGATGAAGCGATTGGCCCCCACCTGCTCCACCATGGCGTTGTTGAATACTCCTGATAGCGAAGTGTGCAACATCACGTAGAGGTCGGCCAAACGCGGGTCGCGACGGATTTCCGTCGTCAAACGATAGCCATCCATGTCGGGCATTTCGATATCCGAGATCACCATCAGCAACTGCTCATTGATCGGACCGTTCTCCGCCATCGACTGCAACATGCGCAAGGCCTGCCGCCCGTCATTGACCAGGATCGCTTCAACGCCCAGCTCTTCCAGGGTTCCCGCAATCTGGGTGCGCGCCACCCGGGAGTCATCGGCCACCAGGACCCTGTGCGGCGTGCCGGAGCGCGTCGGGGCCTGATCCCTCACCAGCGCGGACACACCCGTCGGGCCGCCTACGACATCGGCCAGGACACGTTCAACGTCAATAATCTCGATCAGGGAATCGCCCTGCCGGGTCACTGCGGTGAGATAGCTGTCCTCAGCGCCTTCGCGCGGCGGCGTCCGTACCTCAGACACATCAACGTGAATGATCCGGTCCACGGCGTGCACGCGAAAACCCTGTACGGTGCGGTTGAATTCGGCCACGATCAGATACCGGCCCGGCGTGCCTGCCGGCTCGTCCACGCCAATGGCCCGGCTCATATCGATGATCGGAATGGTCTTGCCACGAATGGCGGCCACGCCGCAGATCACCGGATGGGCACCCGGAAACGGAGTCAGTTGCGGGCAGGGAATGACCTCCTGCACCTTGAACACATTGATGCCGAAGATCTGCGTTCCGACCAGGCGGAACAGCAGCAGCGCCAGCCGGTTATGCCCGGCCAGCTGGGTGCTTTCATCAATGCTCTGGAGCAGACTGGTCGCCATGGCCAAAATCTCAGGATTTGTAGGGCTATCGGCCAACGCAATCCAGACTTGAATAAGCCCATGGCATGTCGCTTGCAGCGTGAGGCCCATGCAATCCCGATTTCGACTTCACGCGCTGCAAGCGGCCCTGCTGGCCGGCCTGATGCTGAGCGCGAGTCCGGCCCTG